>NZ_JAAGPM010000124.1:0-23098 GCF_017104865.1 Burkholderia sp. Ac-20349 | reverse complement strand
GACCGCGCACGCACGTGTGGGTGTCGCAGTACGCGGTGCCGCTGCTGCTCGCCACGCTCGTGTGCGCGCTGGCGACGCTCGCGGCGAGCGCGCTGCTGCGCGTGTTCGACCTGTCGAACGTCGTGATGCTGTTCCTGATGACCGTCGTGCTGATCGCGCTGCGGCTCGGCCGGCTGGCCGGCGCATGGGCCGCGTTCGTGTGCGTCGGCTGCTTCGACTTCTTCTTCGTCGAGCCGAGGCTGTCGTTCGCGGTGTCCGATACGCAATACGTGTTCACGTTCGCGCTGATGCTGGCCGTCGCGCTTGCGATCGGCCAGCTCGCGGCGCGCCTGCGCGCGGAGGCGCGGGCCGCACGCGCGAACGAGAAGCGTTCGGCCGCGCTCGCGCGGGTCGCACACGACCTGTCGGCAGCGATCGAGACCGAGCAGATCGCATCCATTTGCACCGGCACGATCGCGCCGCTGCTCGGCGTGCGCGTCGCGCTCGTGCTGCCGGATGCGGATGACCATCTGATGCCGGCGCAGCATGCGCGGTTCGTCGAAGCGCCGATCGCCCGCTGGGCCTACGAGAACGCGCGCGGCGCCGGGTGCGGGCTGCCGCCGTTCGAGCGTGCGGCCGCGCAGTACCTGCCGCTGAAGGCGCCGATGCGCGTGCGCGGCGTGCTCGTGCTGTTCGGCGACGCGCAGCCGGTCCCCACCGACCCCGACGATCGCCGCCTGATCGACGCGCTGTGTTCGTCGATCGCGATGGCGCTCGAACGCGTGCACTACGTCGGCGTCGCGCAGCACACGCTCGTCCGCATCGAAGGCGAGCGGCTGCGCAATGCGTTGCTCGCCGCGGTGTCGCACGACCTGAAGACGCCGCTGACCGCGATCCGCGGGCTCGCCGAGACGCTGGAGCGGCCCGAGCGGCTGGCCGACGGGCAGCCGGCCGCGCTCGCGCACGGCATTCGCAACCAGGCCGAGGCGCTGCACGGGCTCGTCGTGAACCTGCTCGATCTCGCGCGGATGCAGAGCGAGGGCGTGCGGCTGAATCGCGAGTGGCACATGCTCGACGAGATCGTCGGCAGCGCGCTCGCGCATTCGGCCGGCGTGCTGGCCGGCCGCGACGTGAGCGCCGACCTGCCGGCCGACCTGCCGCTGATCGACGTCGACGCGCTGCTGATCGAGCGCGTGCTGATGAACCTGCTCGACAACGCGTCGAAATATGCGGGCACTGACGCGGCCGTGGCCGTGCGGGCTCGCGTGTTCGGCGAAACGCTGTACGTGTTCGTCGAGGACGACGGGCCCGGCTTCGTCGCGCGCAACACCGAACCGCTGTTCGAGCCGTTCGAGCGCGAACGCAAGGAATCGTCCATCAGCGGCGTCGGGCTCGGGCTCGCGCTGTGCCGCAGCATCGTCAACGCGCACGGCGGCTCGATCCGCGCGGTGCCGCTCGATCCGCACGGCGCGCGGTTCGAGATTCGTCTGCCCCTGGGCGCGCCGCCCGATATCGAACACGAGAGCCGGACATGATCAGATCGCGCGTACTTATCGTCGAGGACGAATCGGACATTCGCCGTTTCGTGCGGATGGCGCTGGAACAGGAAGGGCTCGACACCTGCGAGGCGTCGACGGCCCGCGAGGCGCGGATGTATGCGTCGAGCAGCAAGCCCGATCTCGTGATCGTCGATCTCGGGCTGCCGGACGATGACGGCAAGACGTTCATCCGCGAGCTGCGCGAGTGGTCGACGGTGCCGGTGATCGTGTTGTCGGCGCGACAGCAGGAAGTGGAGAAGGTCGCGGCGCTCGACGCGGGCGCGGACGATTACCTGCCGAAGCCGTTCGGCGTGCCCGAACTGCTCGCGCGGGCGCGCGCGCAGTTGCGGCGCGCGGCGTTCGTGTCGGCCGACGGGCAATCGTCGTCGATCGTGCGGTTCGGCGACGTGACGGTCGATCTCGGCAAGCACGAAGTCGCGCGTGGCGGCGAGCCGGTTCATCTGACGCGCCTCGAATTCCGGCTGCTCGCCGCGCTGATTCGCGCGCGCGGCGGTGTGATTGCCGCGCGGCAATTGCTGGCGGAGGTCTGGGGCATCCACGACGCGGAGCGCGCGCACTACGTGCGTGTGTACATGACGAACCTGCGGCAGAAGCTCGAACCGGTGCCGGCGCGCCCGCGGCACCTGCTGACGGAGCTGCAATTTGGCTACCGGCTGGTCGGTCTGGAAACGGTCGGGATGGCGGATGGGCCACGCGCCGCGGTGTAGCCAGGTCTAGACAAGTGAAAGCCGGCACATGGCGGCGCATGTACGCCTGAAGAAAGCTGTTGTTTAGCTTGGCGTAATTCGTAATTAATTGAAATTTAAGGAAAAATCACATTGTCGAAACAATCCGCCGACAACTAGAGATAAACACGGATTGCTGGCGAACCTGCAGAAAAGGCAAAGTTGTATGTACAACTTGGGGTGTCGCCGAAAGGGGCGGTCTCCGGGTTGGAAGGGTTCACGGCGGCGCCGCCCGACGGGACCCCGCCCAGTTCGCCTCTGACAGGAACGCCATGAAGAAACTCGCGCTCAGTATTGCCCTTGCCTGCATCGCGGTCGGTGCCCACGCCAAGGATTGGTCGACGATCCGGTTCGGCGTCGACGCCAGCTATCCGCCGTTCGAATCGAAGGACGCAAGCGGCAAGGTCGTCGGCTTCGACGTCGATCTCGGCAACGAGATCTGCGCCCGCCTGAAGGCGAAATGCGTGTGGATCGAGAACGACTTCGACGGGATGATTCCCGCGCTGAAGGCGAAGAAGTTCGACGGCGTGCTGTCGTCGATGTCGATGACGCCGGCGCGTGCCGAGCAGATCGCGTTCTCCGACAAGCTGTTCAACACGCCGACGCGCCTCGTCACGAAGAAGGGCGCGAACCTGCAGCCGACGGCCGAATCGCTGAAGGGCAAGTCGGTCGGCGTCGAGCAGGGCACCATCCAGGAAACCTACGCGAAGGCGTACTGGGCGCCGAAGGGCGTACAGGTCGTGCCTTACCAGAACCAGGACGGCGTGTACCAGGACCTGATGTCGGGCCGCCTCGACGCAGCGCTGCAGGACGCGGTGCAGGCCGACATCGGCTTCCTGAAGACGCCGCGCGGCGCGAATTTCGAATTCGCCGGCAAGGACATCGACGATCCGAAGACGCTCGGCAACGGCGCCGGCATCGGCCTGCGCAAGGACGACGCCGACCTGAAGGCGAAGATCGACCATGCGATCGCCGACATCATCAAGGACGGCACGTACAAGAAGCTCGAGAAGAAGTACTTCGCGTTCGACGTCTACGGCGGCTGATCGTCCATGCGGCGCGCACCGGCTGTGGCGCGCGCCGCGCCTGTTGTGGGTGCAACCCGCTTCGCGTGATGCGTCCGACTTGATGAGCAGGTTGCATCAGGTAGTGCGCAGATATCGTTTGATGCGGGGTTAATGGCTGTCGAAAATCCAGCCACCTCGTTCTGGATCCCTCATATGATCTTCCAAGGATTTGGTCCGCTGCTGTGGGCCGGCACGGTGGAAACCGTGAAGCTCGCGGTGCTGTCGCTTGCCGCGTCGCTCGTGCTGGGCCTCGTCGGCGCGAGCGCGAAACTGTCGACCAACCGCGTGCTCAAGGCGATCGGCACCTTCTACACGACGCTGATCCGTGCGGTGCCGGACCTCGTGCTGATGCTGCTGCTGTTCTACGGGATCCAGATCCTGCTGAACAACTTCACCGACATGCTCGGCTGGGACCAGATCGACATCGATCCGTTCGTGGCGGGCGTCATCACGCTCGGCTTCATCTACGGCGCGTACTTCACCGAGACGTTCCGTGGCGCGTTCCTCGCAGTGCCGCGCGGCCAGCTCGAAGCGGGCTTCGCGTACGGGATGAGCGGCTGGCGCGTGTTCCACCGCATCCTGTTCCCGCAGATGATGCGCTTCGCGTTGCCCGGGATCGGCAACAACTGGCAGGTGCTCGTGAAAGCCACCGCGCTGGTGTCGATCATCGGCCTCGCCGACGTCGTCAAGGCGTCGCAGGACGCGGGCAAGAGCACGCTCGATTTCTTCTTCTTCACGCTGGCTGCAGGCGCGATCTACCTCGCGATCACGACGGTGTCCAACGTCGTGCTGCATCGCCTCGAGAAGCGTTATTCCGTTGGCGTCCGGAGGCTCGCACTGTGATCGAACTCGTCAGCCAGTACTGGCAAAGCTATCTCTACACCGACGGCTACCGCTTCAGCGGCCTCGCGATCACGCTGTGGCTGCTGGTCGTGTCGATCGCGCTGGGCTTCGCGCTCGCCGTGCCGCTCGCGATCGCGCGCGCGTCGTCGAACCGCTGGATCTCCGGCCCGGTGTGGCTCTATACGTACGTGTTCCGCGGCACGCCGCTCTACGTGCAGCTGCTGATGTGCTACACGGGCATCTACAGCCTGCAGGTCGTGCACAACCACGTGCTGCTCGACACGTTCTTCCGCAACGCGATGAACTGCACGCTGCTCGCGTTCGTGCTGAACGAATGCGCGTATGCGACGGAGATCTTCGCGGGCGCGATCAAGGCGACGTCGGCCGGCGAGATCGAGGCCGGCATGGCTTACGGGATGTCGCGCTTCAAGCTCTATACGCGGATCATCCTGCCGTCCGCGCTGCGCCGCTCGCTGCCGAGCTACAGCAACGAAGTGATCCTGATGCTGCACGCGACGACCCTCGCGTTCACCGCGACCGTGCCCGACATCCTGAAGGTCACGCGCGACGTCAATTCGGCAACGTACATGTCGTTCCAGGCCTACGGCATCGCGGCCGTGCTGTACGCCATCGTCGTGTTCACGCTCATCTGGGCGTTCCGCAAGCTCGAGACGCGCTGGCTCGCGTACCTCTCGCCCCGCGGCCATTAACGCTTTCGCAAGATTCGCAAGGAAGGACCAAGCATGTACAAGCTCACCGTTGACAACCTGCACAAGAAGTTCGGCGACAACGAGGTGTTGAAGGGCGTGTCGATGAAGGCGAAGGCCGGCGACGTGATCAGCATCATCGGCTCGAGCGGCTCCGGCAAGAGCACGTTCCTGCGCTGCATCAACTTCCTCGAGCAACCGTGCTCGGGGCAGATCACGATCGGCAGCGAGCCGATCCAGACCACCCGCGACCGCAACGGCTCGCTGCGCGTGACCGACCAGAAGCAGCTGCAGCGGATGCGCACCAAGCTGTCGATGGTGTTCCAGCACTTCAACCTGTGGGCACACATGACGGTGCTCGAGAACGTGATCGAAGCGCCGATGGCCGTGCTCGGCGTCAGCAAGGACGAAGCGATCGCGCGGGCGCGCAAGTATCTCGAGAAGGTCGGCCTCGCGTCGCGCGTCGAGGGCATGTATCCGTCGCACCTGTCGGGCGGCCAGCAGCAGCGCGTCGCGATCGCGCGTGCGCTCGCGATGGAGCCGGAAGTGATGCTGTTCGACGAGCCGACGTCGGCGCTCGATCCGGAGCTCGTCGGCGAAGTGCTGAAGGTGATGCAGAAGCTGGCCGAGGAAGGCCGCACGATGGTCGTCGTCACGCACGAGATGGGCTTCGCGCGCAACGTGTCGAATCACGTGATCTTTCTGCATCAGGGGAAGATCGAGGAGGAAGGGAATCCGCAGGACATTCTCGTGAATCCGAAAAGCGAACGGCTCGGGCAGTTCCTGTCAGGACGGTTGAAGTAAGCCGGCTGGCGGCGTCGCGGATTGCCCGGGACGCTAGATGCTTGCCACGCGGGATCCTTTCGACGAAGGAGCGTGCGCCCTGCCGCCGTCGACGCCGTGGGGGGGAGGCCGGGGCTTAGCTTGATGATTTTCCGACGGGCGTCATTCGTCCACTTGCGATAAACCGCCTTCGGGCGGTTTTTTGTTGCGCGTTCCACGAAAGCCGCCGTGTGCGCCGCTCGCCCCGGCGATCCGCGTGCCCCTTCGTCACATTCTTTCGAATTCCGAATAGTCGCGAAGCTGAAGATCCGGAAAGAAAAGAAAGACATTCGTCAGCTTCGATGCGTTGACCGCGCTGCGATGTCAAAGATCGTCAATTGCGCGTGGACGCGGTGCACGGCTTGTCGACGACCGGCGTTAAGGAGGTACCAGCCGGATCACCGGTTGACCTACCCGGGAGAGTTTCATGAAGCGCATCGCGAAGATCCTGACGGCCGCCGCAGTCGCATGTGCCGTTCTTGCTCCGGCACTGGCCGAAGCGCATTCGCACCGTGTGTGCCACGTCGATCATCACCACCATCGCGTGTGCCGCTGGGTGCGGTAACCGTGACTTTCCCGGGGATACCCGGAACGCATTCTTCATTCAGGCAAATCAGGAGAGGACTATGAAAAAGACGATGTTGATCGCCGCGCTGGTCGCCGGCATGGGTATGTCGATCGGTGCGTTCGCGCAGGTTCCGGCCAGCGCGCCGGCCGGCACGACCGGTCTGTGCAAGGACGGCTCGTTCTACTCGGGCGCATCGAAGAAGGGCGCATGCGCGGGCCACAAGGGTGTGAAGACCTGGTACGGCGCGTCGTCGGCGGCAGCCGCGAGCGCACCGGCCGCAGCGCCGGCCATGGCGGCTTCCGCTGCTCCGGCATCCGGCACCGCGCCGGCGAAGAGCGCGGCCGCGACGACCGCAGCGCCGGGCGGCGGCGCGGGCAAAGTGTGGGCCAACGACAGCACGAAGGTCTATCACTGCTCGACCGACAAGTACTACGGCAAGACGAAGCACGGTAGCTACATGTCGGAAGCCGATGCGAAGGCGAAGGGCTACCACGCGTCGCACGGCAAGGTCTGTTCGTAATACCGGCTGACGCACGAGGCCGCTTCCTCACGCGTCGTCCGCACGCCGCAGCAACCCGCGCCCCGCCATTAATGGCGGGGCGTTTCATTTTCAGTGCCGTATGGCTTCAGTGGGCGTGATGCGATTGCGTGTCGGTTGCCGCATCGTGCGCCGCTGCGCGGGCATCGAGCAGCGCGCGCAGCGTCACGTAGTGCGTGCCGTCCGCTTCGCCTTCCGCACCCGCGGTGCGATCGTACGGCTCGTTGTCGTGGATCGTCGCGCGCACGATCGGATAGATTTGCGTTTCCCAGCGGCTGCCGTTGAACACACCGTAGTGGCCTGCCCCCGTCTGCACGTGGTGCGTCTTCAGGTACGGCGGCAACCCCGAACACAGTTCCTGCGCGGCCACCGTCTGGCCGACCGCGCAGATGTCGTCCTTCTCGCCTTCGATCGTCAGCAGCGCGGTGCGATGAATCGCCGCAGGCTCGACGAGCCGGTCACCGACCGTCAGCTCGCCGCGTGCGAGCGCGTATTGCTGGAACACCTTCTCGACCGTCTCCAGATAGAACTCCGCGGTGAGATCGGCGGTCGCGAAGTATTCGTCGTAGAAGTGCCGCAGCGTGTCGGCTTTCGCCGGATCGCCTTTCGCGCGCTCGTAATACAGGTCGGCAAACGACGCCGCATGGCGATCCGGATTCATCGACATGAACGCGCCGACCTGCACGAAGCCCGGATACACGCAGCGCTGCGCACCGACGAAGCCCGCCGGCACGACGCTGATCAGGTTGCGCGCGAACCATTCGATCGGCTGGCTCGTCGCGAGCGCGTTGACCTTTGTCGGATTCACGCGGCAGTCGATCGGCCCGGCCATCAGCGTCAGGCTCGCGGGCTGCGCCGGATCGCCGCCGGCGGCCATCAGCGCGACCGCCGCGAGCGCGGCGACGGTCGGCTGGCAGATCGCGAGCACATGCGCGTCCGGCCCGATCTGGCGGATGAAGTCGATCACGTGCGCGACGTATTCGTCGAAGCCGAACCGTCCGGCCATCAGCGGGATGTCGCGCGGGTTGTGCCAGTCGGTGATGTACACGTCGTGGTCGGCCAGCATCGTGTGCACGGTGCCGCGCAACAGCGTCGCGAAATGCCCGGACATAGGAGCTACGATCAGCACGCGCGGCTGGCGCGCAACCGGCAGCGCCTTGCGGAAATGCAGCAGCGTGCCGAATGGCGTGGCCGCGGCGGCTTCCTCGACGATTGGCACCGTTTCGCCGTCGACGACGATCGACGCGATGCCGAACGGCGGACGCCGATGCGAGAACGCGCAGCATTCGAGCAGTTCGCACAGCGCGTCGAGCATGCGGCCGGTCGGCGTCGCGGTGGCGGGCGGCCACAGCGACATCGTCGCGCGCGCGGCGACGGCCCATGCGCGCGCCGGACGCACGCATTCGGCAGACCATTGATAGAACGGATAGGCAAGCAGATTCATGGCCGTCGCTCGTTGTGCCGCGTTGCATGGAACGAGGCAAGCGATGTGCCAGCCCGCGGCTGGCACGCGCGTTGCACGCGGTTCGGGAACGCGGCGACGCAGGCCGCACGCGACAACCGGCAGCCGCACCCGATGCATGGCCGCGCCGATCTGGCGGGCGGCACGTGCCGCGACAGTGTGCGGCGCTGCGCCAGTTTGGCGAATGCGCCGCACCGGCATGGTGCGGGTGACGCCACGCGGCGTCCGTTTTCGGTGCAGGGGCACGAACGGCTTTGGACAGGGGAGCGACATGGAAGTCACCGGACAGACGACGCTGACCATCAGCAGCCGCAATTACTCGTCGTGGTCGATGCGCGGCTGGCTGCTTGCGAAGCTGAGCGGGCTCGTGTTCGAGACGGTCAGCGTGCCGATCGATGCCGCGTCGCGCGCGGAGCTGCTGCTGCTGTCGCCGTCGATTCTCGTGCCGTGCCTGACGCACGACGGCAACACGGTGTGGGACACCCTCGCGATCGCCGAATACCTGAACGAGATCCGGCCACAGGCGCGGCTGCTGCCCGAAGACCGGCAGGCCCGCGCACATTGCCGGTCGATCTGCGGCGAGATGCATTCCGGCTTCAGCGCATTGCGATCCGCGTTGCCGATGAACCTGCGCGCGCATTTCCCCGGCTTCCGGATCTGGTCGCGCGCGCAGCACGACATCCAGCGGATCGTGACGATCTGGCGCGAGTGCCTGGCCGCGTACGGCGGCCCCTGGCTGTTCGGCGCGGAGATTGGCATCGCCGATGCGATGTATGCGCCGGTCGTCACGCGCTTCCTGACCTACGACGTGAAACTCGAGCCCGATGTGGCCGAGTACTGCATGCGGGTGCTCGCGCATCCGTTCGTCGCGGAGTGGATCGAGGCCGCGAAGGCGGAGCACGAAGACATCGACGAACTCGACATGGAGTTTTGACGAACGGGGTGGCGTGGCGCTTTCAATTGCACTACACGAACACGCATAAAGACGAACTTTCTGGTGTGGCTGCGCGACCCGCAAACGTTTTACCTTGATTTCGCATCGAAACGAGGACGAATTCCCTAAAGGATGTTGAGCCCGATGACGTAAACGGGTCACGGGGATGACTCGTGATCGCATGCTTTCGACGTGCGACGCGCGGTCCGCAACATTCAGCGCAGCAGGGGAATCGACTTGAATCGTCAGCAATCGTGGACGCGTACGGCGGCGCCCGGGGAAATCATTTATTCCGAGGGGTTCGCCGGCGAGCCCGTCATCTTTCTGATCACCGACGGCAAGGTCGAGCTGTCCACGCGCTGCGACGACAAGCGTGTCGTCGTCGCGACGCTCGGACGTGGCGAGTTCTTCGGTGAGTCGGCGCTGCTCGGGGCCGAGCCGCGTGCCCAAACCGCGAAGGCGCTTTCATTCTGTCAGCTCACGGTCGTGCCGGCCGGCACGCTCGACGAGGAAATCGAGCGCGTGTCGGCGCTGCTGCGTCACATCGTGCGGACGATGATCCGTCGCGTGAAGCGCAAGGACGACCAGCTCGCTACCTATACGCACGCCGACTTCATGCCCGGCGTGCTGTCGTACGCGCATGTGCTGGCGCTGATGGCGGGCGCCGATGCGCGCGAGGGCGGCGACGCATGGACGCGCCGGCCGATGCAGGCCCATGCGGCCGAAACCTCGGTGCCGCTCGCCGACGTGATCCGCAAATGCCGCGCGATTGCCGGCCACTCGCGGCCGCACGTGCTCGCGATGCTGCGACGCATGGAGAAGCTCAATCTCGTCACGATCGAAGCCGCGCAAGCGGATCACGCCGGCGCGGCAACCGACTATGCGGCGTCGTCCGATGCGCGCCAGGTCGTCACGTTCGACGCCGCGCGCGTGATCGATCGCGCGCAGCAGGTTGCCGATCACGATCTCGACCTGTCGATCAACAGCGAACTCGAACTCATCGAGCTGGCCGATCTCGAGTCGCTGATCGGCGTCGAGAAGACCATGCTGCTCAACAAACTGTCGAACGGCGAGATCGCCGAAGAGGTGTTCGCGTTCCGCAAATCGAAGGTGCTCAGTTACGTCGAGCAGAAGGGTGTCGCGTACTTCTCGCGGCGCAATGCGCGTCGCGGCGGCGACGTGCGCGCGCTGGCGGATCTCGTGTGGATCGACTCGCGCACGCTGTTCGACGTCGTCAGCGCGTTCGATACCTACGATCTCGCGAAGCTGATCGCGAATCTCGACGATCGCGCGGTGGCCGACAAGCTGTTTTCCGTGATGACCGAGGCTCGACGCAACGAGGTGTCGTGGGTGATGCGTCGCGAGCTCAAGCTCGATCCGGTCGAGATCGAGGACATCGAGCGGCGCGTGCTGGATGCCGTTCGCGCGGCGAAGGCGCCGGCGGCGGGCGCCGCGCCCGTCGCGTCGGCATCGGATGCATGACAAGGGGGCGCGCATGGATCTGTTGACCCTGGCCGGTGTAGTGCTGGGCGGTGCGGCGATCGTGTTCGGTTTCGCGCTGGAAGGTGGGCATTTCTCGATGCTGTTCCAGTTCGAGGCGCTCGTCATCGTGCTCGGCGGCACGCTCGGCGCGGTGATGATCCAGAACACCTGGGCGCGCTTCTTCGACGCGGTGAAGCAGTTGCGGCTCGCGTTCGTGCGGGCGCGCGAAGTCGATCGCAAGAACCTGTCCGACCTGCTCGAATGGGGCGACCGCGCGAAGCTCGACGGGCTGCTCGTGTTCGAATCGATGGACGTGAGCGGCATCCATCCGTTCGCGCGCCGCGGGCTCGAACTGCTGGCGAACGGCGTATCGACCGCGGTGCTCGAGGACGCCTTGCAGCGCGAACTCGATGCCTACGAACGCAGCCGCCTGGCTGCCGCGCGCGTGTGGCAGCAGGCCGGCGGCTATGCGCCGACGTTCGGCATTCTCGGCTCGGTGCTCGGGCTCGTGCAGGTGACGAGCCATATTCTCGAACCGGCGCAGCTCGGGCCAGGTATCGCGGTTGCGTTCATCGCGACGCTGTATGGGCTGGCGTTCGCTAACCTCGTGTTCCTGCCGCTGTACGGCAAGCTGCGCGCGCAGATCGACAGCGAGCTGCGGTTTCGCAAGCTGTATCTCGACGGCTTGCTGGCGATTTCGCGCAAGGAATCGCCGCATACGATCGAAACGCGCCTGACTGGCGACGTGCGCGGGCGCGCGGCCGAGTCGCTCGCGTGATGGGCGTGTGTCGAACGACGAACCCGGAATTCCGACCGCATGACTGCTCGAACTGACGGCGCTTCCGCTGCCGATCGCGACGACGACGAACTCGACGGCGCGCAATCCGGCCGCTGGCTGATTTCGTACGCGGATCTCATCACGACGCTGATGGTGCTGTTTCTCGCGCTGTATGTGCTCCAGCTCGCGAAATACAACGCGCTCGACGCGCGGTACCAGACGCTCGCGCGGCATGCCGAAAGCGCGGCGAGCGCATCCGCTGCCGCTGCCGTGACGCCTGAGCACTCACCGCCGTGGCTCGCATTACTCGATTCGTTGAAGTCGAACGGCCGGATCTCGCTCGTAAAAGCGCCGCATGGCGTCGAGATCGGCATCGACGCGAAGATCCTGTTCAATGTCGGTGATGCACGCTTGCTGCCCGATTCGTCGCCGGTGCTGAACCAGATCGCGCAGGCACTGAGCGATCACGCGACCGGCGACATTCTCGTCGAAGGGCATACCGACAGCGTGCCGATCGCGAACGCGAAATACGAATCGAACTGGGAGCTGTCGTCGGCGCGTGCGGGGAGTGTTGTGCGCTACCTGGCCGAGCGCGGTATCGCACCGCACCGGCTCGCGGCGATCGGGCGGGCCGATACGCAGCCGCTCGTTGCGGGTGACGATGCGGCCGCGCGGGCGCGCAACCGGCGGGTGACGATCTTCGTTGCGTATTGATTGAGTTGCTGGCGCCCACACAAAATTTGAATCTGAGGGAATGCGTCGATGTCGACCGAGAATAATTTGGAGGGCGTTGCCGATCGGACCGTGAAGAGCGGTGCTCAAGCCTTTGCCGAACTGTTGATGCGCGCGTCGACAGCGGACTTGTCGCCGAGGTTCCTGATCATCCAGACGATCGTATTCACGGTGGTGATCACATTGGTGTGCCATTTCTGGCTGGGGCCATGGATGGCAAGTCATAACACATACTCGTGGTGGAGGCAGTGGCGCTGGATACCGCTGCCGTGGGCTTGCGGTTATGTTGCGTTGATCGGAACGCTGCGCCATCAGTCCTTGATGGCGGCACATGCGAAATTGGGTGCTCTGAGGAAGGATGCTCCTGATGATGTGAAGCGTCAGCTCAAGAGCCAGGTTGAGAAGAAGCGCGCTTTGTACAAGATGATCGGGGAGATATTCGCGGCGATGTCGGTACTGGGTGCCGCGTTTTCGCTGGTGACTTCCTACTACTCGTTCGATACGCGATTCCTGCGGCCGGCTGCCGTATCGGTCGATACGGATCTCGCGAAAATTCAGGAATTGACTGAGCAGACCTGCCGTCTTGGCGTGACTGCGGACGCGTGTACATCCCGGCCGTCGGTGAGCCAGATGGTCGAGATCATCGAGAAAGAAACCGACGCCATTCAGCGGCACGCCGCTGTGACGGCGATGCTGGACCGCTTGCGTCCAGTGTTGCTGACCATTGAAGGTGGCGGCCGCGAGGAACTGGCACAATTGCTCGACGAAGTTGATGCGGCGTTTCCGAATGATGCGCTGTTCTCACTGCTGCAGATGGCCGCAGCATCGTTCCTGGTTTTGACTGTTACGGTCGCGGTCGGCTTCAAGCTTGCCGTGGCCGTGTACGAATACAGGATCACGCTTCAGTCGGTTGGCGGCAATGCCTCGTCGTCGGCGCCCCCAGGTGCTCAACAACTAGAGATTGAACGGCATTCCACCGGGCAACAACGTTAGCTGAAGCGTCTGTCGAACGCCCGCCTGACAACAACATAACGAATCTCGCATGATGAACATCTGAAATCAGCGATGCGGTTCTGCGCGTGCGTGCCGATAACCCAAACTGGCTCAGACCGAGCGGTTATCGAGGGTTCCCCATGCATTTCTGGCGCAAGCTTTCCATACAGAACAAGCTGATTCTCAGCATGACGAGTTGCCTGCTCGTGTTCGTCGCGATCTCGAGCGGACTCAGCCTCCGTCTGATCGGCAACGCGGTGCGCGATCGCGTCGTCCGCGAAGAGCTGCCGACGGCCGTGAACGGCATCCGCGCCGACGTGCAGCGGCAGATGGCCGGGCCGATCGCCGCGTCGCGGATTCTCGCGCGCGATGCGTTCCTGCTGCAATGGGAAGCCGACGGCGAGCCCGACGCCGGCACGCGCAACTGGATCCAGCTCGCGAAGAACGTGAAGGACGAGCAGAAGGCCGCGTCGGTGCAGTGGGTGTCCGTGAAGAGCGGCAACTACTACAACGAATCGGGCCTGCAGCGGAAGGTGACCGACCAGGATCAGTGGCTGACCGGCTTCCTGTCGTCCGGCAAGGCGTTCGACGTGAACATGGACCGCGAGGTGACGGTCGGCGGCTACATGATGTTCATCAACAGCCGTGTTGAGCTCGACGGTGTGCCGATTGGCGCGGCGTGCATGAGCCTGTCCGTCGATGCGCTCGCGAAGGGCATTGCTGCGTATCGGATTGGTGAGACCGGGTTCGCGTATCTCGTGCGTCCTGATGGCGCGATCATGATGCATCGCGATTCGGCGCTGATCGATGGCAAGCATTTCATGAAGGATGAGCCGGGGTTGCCGGGTGATGCGTCGTCTACGCTGCTGGGCGGTAAGCCGTATGCGTACTTGAGCTACAACGGCGATGGCGGCGCGCGTTTCATCGCGACGTCGTTTATTCCGGAGTTGAATGCGTATGTGGTCGTTGAGGTGCCGCAGGCCGAGCTGCTCGGGCCGGTGACGCGTGCGATCCGCAGCGCTGCGTTGGTTGCGGCGGTGGTGGGCCTCGGTGTCGCACTGCTTGTGATCTGGCTGGTGGGTCGCGCGATTGCCGCGCCGATTCGTCGCGCGGCGACGCTGCTGTCGGAGATCGCCAGCGGCCAGGGCGACCTGACGCGCCGGATGACGGTCGAGAGCCAGGACGAGATCGGGCAGTTGTCAGATGCGTTCAACCGGTTCGTGTCGTCGCTTTCGACGTTGGTGCATAGCATTCGCGCGGCGTCCGCGTCGATTGCGACCGGGTCGGCGCAGATTGCGACGGGGAATGCGGACCTCAGTGAACGTACGGAAGGACAGTCGAGCAACCTGGAGCGCACGGCTTCGTCGATGGAAGAGATTACGGCCGTGGTGCGGAACAACACCGAGACGGCGACGACGGCCGCCAAGATGATCAATGGCGCTTCCGATACGGCGGCGCGCGGCGGGCAGGTGGTGGGTGAAGTCGTGACGACGATGGAGCAGATCAGCGACGCGTCGCAGCGGATCTCCGAGATCATTGTGATGATCGACAGCATCTCGTTCCAGACGAATATTCTCGCGTTGAATGCGGCTGTGGAAGCGGCGCGGGCCGGGGAGCAGGGGCGCGGGTTTGCGGTGGTGGCTTCGGAAGTGCGGAATCTGGCGCAGCGCAGCGCGCAGGCGGCGAAGGAGATCAAGGCGCTGATCGAGCATAGCGCGGGTACGGTGAATACTGGGTCGCGGCTGGTTACGGAAGCCGGGAAGGTGATGAGCGACGTTGTCTCGCAGGTTCAAGGTGTCAGCGCGATGATGAGCGAGATCGCCGAGGCGAGCCTGGAGCAGAGTGCCGGTATCGATCAGATCGGCGATGCGGTGCAGTCGCTCGATCAGATGACGCAGCAGAATGCGGCGTTGGTGGAAGAAAGCGCGGCGGCGGCGGCGAGCTTGAAGCAGCAGGCAGCGGAATTGACCCGGCTGGTGTCGGCTTTCAAGGTGGATGAATAAAGTCTGATTCGCGATTTAGAATAGGGCGTTTCTGAGGGACGGCTGCCGTGGGTTCACGGCAGCCGTTTTTGCATGTTTGCGCGGGATTCGGTGACGTCTATAAAAATGAAACGCATTTCCAAGTGGAAGATCGGGGTGGGGGCGGTGGTGCTCGTCGCGGTGGTGGCTGCGGTGGGGGCGAAGGTGATTGCGTCGCCTACCGATTCTTATCTCGCCTATCGGAAGAAAGCCGTCGACGCGGTTACAGCGGCGCGGATGGAAGATCAGGCGGATCTGGACAAGAAATACACGGCCGAGGTGAATGCGCGGCTGGTTAAGCTTGTTGGGACGGTTCGGGCGAAAGGGTTTTCCGCGAAGGCGGGGAGTACCGTGGATACCCTCTACATCGACAACGGGATGACGCCCGGGCCGGATGGACTGCTCTTGCAGTCGAATGACGGGAAGGTGAGTCTCGTTGTGACGACTGTTCCGCTTTTGAAGGCCTGGGTGGCGACGGCGGATGCGGGGATCAAGTCGGCGGATGATGTTGCGTCGATTTTCGACAACGAGACGTTTTACACCGACGTGCTCGGTGGCGACGCTGCGGAGTATCGGTTTGCCGAATTGCCGGTGAAGAGAAAGCCGGCTGATGCCGTGGTGAAGGCGTTGCTGCTGGGTGACAGCCAGGACGGGATGCCGGATGGGCCAAATACGTTGATGGTGTCGGTCAGGCAGGGCACACGGGTTTATCTCATGTGGCGGGATGCGACGTTGCCGGCGATTGTCGCTTGTAGTGCGGGGCACGTGGCTGAGGAGCAGCGGCCAGCCTGTTACGCACAGCAATTGCCCAAACAGAGACGCTATTCACGGTTTGTGTCCGAAGCGCAGGCGATGGTCGATGCGGTTGTTCAATAGGATGCGATTGTCTTGATGGTCGTTGAGTCGGGCGACCTCACGGGGCGATCGGATTCGCCCGCATTTTTGAGAGGTTCGACAGCACCGGAAGCATCGCTGACAATCAGTGGTTGAAGACCGGATCGTCACCGATGTCGAGTGCTGCTTCGTCGTCGGGTACTTCAATTTCTTTTTTCCCCAGCTCCGTCTGCCATGACTATCGCTTTCGAGTCTCCCGACCAGCCCGACGTGATTGCCCTTATCGCCGATCTGGACGCGTACCAGGACACCCTGTACCCGCCTGAGAGCCGGCACGCTCTGGATATCGCGTCGCTGAAGCAATCCAATGTGCTGTTCGCCGTTGCGCGGGACAGCGAGGGCAACGCAATCGGGTGCGGGGCGATTGTCCTCAACCCCGAATTCGGCGAATTGAAGCGGATGTTTGTCAGCCCGTGCGGCCGCGGGCAGGGCGTCGCGAGGAAACTCATCGGCGTGCTCGAGGCACGGGCGATCGACCTGGGTTGCAAGTTGCTCACGCTTGAAACCGGACCTTATCAAAACGAAGCGCTGGCTTTGTATGCGTCTGCGGGGTATCAGCGCCGAGGGCCGTTTGGCGAATACAAAAATGACCCGTTGAGCGTATTCATGCAGAAGCACATTGCAGTCTGAGGGGCTGGTTTGTGTGGACACGGCGGCGGGGATTTCCAGTCGGTCGCCCGGTTTCGGCCAATAACTGCCAGCCTGCAATCACGGGGAACGGTCATTTGAATGATTGCTCCCCGTCCGAAGGCAGTCGTTGACTAATGGCATCCAGTGTTTCCAATGCTAGGTCGGCAGCGAGCAACACCTTGGTGTCACGTGAGCGACGGAATGCGTGCATTTCCCCGAGCAGGCCCGCTGCGTGCGCCCGCTGCTTCAACGGCCGCTTTCGTCGGCCGTCTCGCTATCGTCGATGCGAAAAACGATCGGCCCTCGCGGATAGTTCTTGATATCCGGAGAGAAGTTGTGCTTCCCCTCGCCGCAATAATATAAAAACGTAACGATCCAGATCGCGAAGGAGAAGATCAGCGAGAGGCGTCCCCAGATGAAGAAGGCCAGCAGGCCGAGCGCGGCGAGAGTGGAGAAAAAGACGACGGCCTTGCGCCACGGCGTCCTGAGCTTCTGCCAGGTCTCCGGGTGAATGCCGGCGGCAATGAAGGTATTGCGATTGAAGCGCAGCCCCTGGTGTGCGAGGCCGCACAGAAGGGCGACGAGCAGGTCGTGACGATTCTTGAAGCCCGCGCAGCGAATGGCATCGTCGGCGTCGGTCGGGATGAGGTTCATGCGCAGCGTATAGGCCGCGACGGGTTCGCGCGTGGCGCGTCGCCAGAACTGGAAGTTCGCGGGGCTCCTGGTGACGCCAGACGCCGTGTTGTATTCGACGTCATAGGTGCGGTCGGGGTTGGCAACGGCTTCACGCCATTCGATGCACTGTTCTTTCGGGATGGCGGCCGGTTCCGGACGCGTGCCGAGGCCATAACGAAAGCCGGTCGAGTCGACCTCGAACCAGGCGCCGGCATGTCTCGCGCCACGAATGAAAATCTTCACGGCCCACGCGAGCACGCCCAGCAGCACGAGCCACAGGACGAACACGATGAAGCCTTTGTTGAAAAAGGCGCCGTCGTAAAACGGACTGACGAGCAACCCCGTGAACATCGTGCCGAACATCAGCGTCAGGCCGATATTGATCAGGTAGGTGGTGAGCAGGTCGGGAACGCCTTCGCAGGCAGGGATGCTGCGCAGGTGCGCCGGCAGCGTAATGACGCGCGGCTGCGATTCCGTGTCCCCATCCGGTCGAGCCGATGCGCTGTCGAGTTCGGGCGAGGCGGAGTCGTCGGAAGGTGTCGTCATGGTGCGCGGATGAGGCGGTCGAGACCGGATGGATTTGTCATATGGTAGTCGATCTGGCGGGCGTGTCTGCCCACCACCCGGAGGCCGGTAGACGGTAAAAGCGATACGACCGGCACGGACTGAAAGGCAATCACAAGCCGAAAGGGCGCTGTCGCGCTGCCGTATTCATGCGAAGATTGACCGCACAACACACTCGCCCGAGAACGACGTGACCCTATTCAATCCTGAGAGCAAACCGGACGCCGCTCATCCGCCGTGGATGCCCGTCGCGATGGCCGAACTCGGCATCCGCCGCCACCCGCCCGGCAGCATCAACCCGCGCATCGTCGAATACAACAACCAGACGAACCTGGTCGGCTACGACGACAAGATTTCCTGGTGTTCGTCGTTCGTCAACTGGTGCATGACGCACGCCGGCATTCGCGGCACCGGTTCCGCACTCGCACGTTCGTGGCTCGAATGGGGCCGTCCGTTGGAACGCCCCGTCTATGGCTGCATCGCGATCCTGACCCGCGACGACCCCGCGAGCTGGAAAGGGCATGTCGGTTTCTACCTGCGTCACGACGACGAACAGGTGTATCTCTTCGGCGGCAACCAGCTGGAAGAAGTCCGCGAACTCGCGTACCCGTTGAACGAAGTGATCGGCTACCGCTGGCCCGACGCCGCATGATCCCATCGCTGCAGCACACCCGACAACATTGGGTCCAAGCATTTGGCAATGCCATCTTGAAAGACTCGGCGCTAAAACTCACGAAGCCACGTGTTCCGTTGTTTCGGGAAGGCACCCCGTGCAGGCTTGTCACGCATGTCGGAACGATGCTCGCGATGACCATGCTTTGGTCAGGTCTTGCAAGCGCAGCACCGCAGTCCACTCTACGCCTTGCATTGCCTGGCGGAGCAGCAGTGATCTATAGCAATGCTGCGAACCCTCAGGCACCTTTGTCCAACCGATCTTGGAAGCGCGCGGTATTTGTGTTCCCCGATGGAACGACGTTCGGTGTGTTGCCGCGTACCGGCCAAACGAATACGGAAGGTACCGAGATTGAGCCGCCGAAAGCCGAGGACATTTCGCCGTCTGGGCAATATGTTGTCATCGGGCGAGTGGAGACTGGAACAGTATGGCAAGGGCAAGGGAAACCCGAATCTGTCCTGAGCCGGGAATATTGCCCAGTCGTCGAGGTACGCACGGGGTGCATTACCTCAGATCAAACGGGTGAAATTTGCGGGCAAGGTTGGACTGCTGGTCAGCCTGCTCAATGGGGAACGGACGAGCAAACTTCCACGATGCTGAAGAGCGATCGTCCATCGGCAAGTAACGTCCTCCGCTACATCGAAGCAGGGCATCCGGCGGATTGGGTTCTTCGCGACGATTCTGGGGCCGACAATGTGCTTCGTTGTGACCCGTTGTCGTCGAGTAATCGTGCATCCTATCGAAAGATAGCAGCAGCTTTGCGCACGAAAAGTGCAACGAGTGATGCACGATTGATCGAAGCGGCGCTTTCGAAAGGCCTCGGCGGCTCTCTTGATGCGCGAGAGTCGAAAGACGCGGATGCCGAACGCCGGATCGCTATCGTATCGGTCGCAAAAGCAACGCTGTTCACAGCCCCCGATGACGCGACCGCAAGTCGAGCCTATCTCGTCCAGAATGATGTCGTAACCGTACTGAAGCAATCTCCGGCTGGGTGGGTCTATGTGGACTACGTCAACGCATCCGGTAAGCATGTGCTTCGTTGGATCAAAGCCGATCAGATCTCGATCAAGCAATGATGCAAGTTGCCAAGTCCCGCTCGAGAATATGAGTTTCATTCAAGCTGTCGAAGTGAAATTTCGAACGGGTTGGAGCATTGAGCAGTTTGGGGAGCAGGTGTATCGCCTCGGTGGCAATCGACTGGAAGAAGTCCGCGAACTTGCGTACCCGTTGAACGAAGTGATCGGCTATCGTTGGCCCGAAGCCGCATGACCACGTAGCAACAGCACACGCAAAACCACAAACATGACGAAACCAGCCGCTGCTAACCTGTCACACAACCGCATCAACCAGCAGCCGCGAACATCCGTACCCACAAGGAGCCTTCAGTGCAAACCGGTCATCTCCGCCTCTACGCAGATACGCAATACGCGAGCCCTTACGCAATGTCGGTCTTCGTTGCGCTTGAGGAAAAAGCGCTGCCTTACGAACTGGTGACCGTCGATCTCGGCAACCGCGCGCATTTCGCGCCCGACTACGCGGCGACCTCGCTGACGCAACGCGTGCCGACGCTCGTGCACGACGATTTCGCGCTGTCGGAATCGTCGGCGATTACCGAGTATCTCGACGAGACCTTCCCGGGCACGCGGCTCTATCCGGTCGAGCCGCGCCAGCGCGCACGCGCACGACAGGTGCAAGCGTGGCTGCGCAGCGACCTGATGCCGGTTCGAACGGAGCGGTCGACCGAAGTGCTGTTCTACGGGCCGTCGAGCGAGCCGCTGTCGAGCCTGGCGCAGGCCGCCGCACAGAAGCTGTTCGCGGCTGCCGACAAGCTGCTCGCGCCGGGCGCGGCAAACCTGTTCGGCGAGTGGAGCATTGCCGATGTCGACCTGGCGGTGATGCTGAATCGTCTGGTGCTGAACGACGATCCGGTGCCGCAGCGTCTCGCCGACTATGCGCGTGCGCAGTGGGAGCGGCCGTCGGTGCAGCGCTGGGTGAAGTTGAAGCGTCCGCCGCTGTAAATCGCGGGGGTAGGGGGCGGCGGCGCGGTCGTTTGCGCCGTGCGCCGATGCGTCGCATCTCGGTCCGCCCAGCCCACGTCGGGAGGCAGCATACCCGCGTGACGTCATTCCACCCACCGACTCTGAGTGGGAGTGATTCGCGATGAAGAAAATTTGTTTGACTGGCGTGGTCATGGCCGCTTACAGCATCGGATGGGCGGCATCTCCGGGCGAGGGCTTGGTTAAAAGCTGCCTTCTGGCACAGTCCGTTTCTCAGTCCGTCGCGATCGAGGGCATCCATACGCACGAGGTGTCACAAGAGGCGACTACGCAGCCGGCTTTAACGCAAGCTTTCTCGTCAAACATGAACGTGCCGACGTCGGCTACGCGGAAGGGAAGTCGACGCAGGCGTTGATCTATGCTGGAAAACTCTACCGATTGCCCGCTGCCATGCCTGTTGGAAATAACCGCGGAATCAAGCCAACGGCATTCAATCCCGCGCTGGCAGAGTGGAGCATCGCAAGAGCACGCCGTCAGCGTTATCTATGTGTGAGCTTCAATTTTGACGGGCTTGGGAGAAGTGGGTCATTCCAGAAGGTTCGTGGTGGATATCTCCTGGATTCGGTGAGCAGAGCGCTGTATTTTTTTGTTCGCAATGTAGATGGGTAATTTTTGTATTTTCCTTGGAGGAGAGATGCGGTTTTTGATTGTTTTTCTTCTTTTCTTCGGGATTGGAAAGGTTTTTGCAGAGGATCAGTCGTCTTCCCCGTCTCTATCGGTTGTGTCGGGTGGAAAGACGCTTGTCTTTGTCTGTGATCGTGCACGATCGGAAGTCATGGTGTTTGATGGTGATGGAGCGGGAAAGGCGGGAGATTGGGTAGCGAATCAAAAATTGGATGATTCGGATAGTTGCAGTGGTGGTGTGTGGGTTGTGAACGAGCTAACCGGCACTGATACGAAGTTGGTCATGATAAATCCCGGTAGGTCGGGGGCTAACGCCAAAATGAACGTTTATGCGGTTCGAGGCGGGGGCGTGACGTTTGCAGGGTATTTGCCGGTGGGAGCAGATTATGTGGGAGGGAGTCAGTATTCCTACGATTTTGACCAGGCAGATGGCCGGTGGCGGGATTTTTATGAGGTGTCTGTCGGAAAAATCCGCTTGTCGAAAGAAATCTGGCTGGTGCAGTCTGGTGGGGTGTGCGTTGACAAGGCAGGGGGCGTAATGGATGGATCGGAGTGTAAGGGGAAGACGATGCACGCCAGTGTAAATAGGCCGTTATGTGTCCTTTATGGAGGGCGAAATGGAAAAATTGCTCCAATTGAAGCGTGTTCACAGTTGGTCGATCGCCCATGAGCGTGCCATTCCGCATGCACCCATAATTGGCATGCTAGAGTAGATCGGCTTTCCCCCTTTACCCAAATCCTCCCGAACCGCCATGAGCTATCTTCCCCAACTCGCCGCAGTCGGCGGCGTGATGTTGCTGGCGTGCGTCAGCCCCGGTCCCGACCTGATCGCCGTTTCGTCCCACGCACTCGGTAATCGCCGAGCGGGCCTGCTGGCTGCACTGGGCATCGCGTCGTCGCATGCGGTCTGGGCAGCGATGGCGATTTTCGGGCTCGGGCTGATCGTCGCGAAGCTTGCGTGGCTGTACGAGGCGATTCGCATTGCCGGTGCCGCGTACCTGATCTATCTAGGCATCAAGACGCTGTCGGGCCTGCGCCAGTCGGCACAGCAGGCTGAAGCCGCGAGCCAGCCGGTCATTCGCGGCGGCGTGCATGCCTACCGGAAAGGGCTGCTGGTCGGCCTGACCAACCCGAAAGCCGCGGCGTTCTTCGGCAGCCTGTTCGTCACGCTGCTGCCCGCGCATGCGCCGGCATGGGTGCATGGCGCGACGCTGGCCGTGGTCGTCGCCGTATCGGTGACGTGGTTCTGCACGATCGCCGTGCTGTTCTCGACGAACCGCGTGCAGACGGGCTACGCGAAACTGCGCAAGCCGATCGACGCGGTGATGGGGACGATCCTGCTGGGGCTCGGCGCAAAGCTGGCACTCGACCGATAACGCTGCAATGAATGTGCTCGGCCCGATCCTCATCGGGCTCCTGCTGGCTGCCGGCGTGTTCGTTGCGATCCGGTTCTGGCACAAGCCCATCACGCGTATCTTCACCGTTATCGTCGCCGTTATCGCAGGGCTGGGCATTGCGTGGGCGGCGGTTTATCTGATCGCGTTGTCGTCGGTTCAATGTCTGGGATCGTGTGGGTGAAGAGCGGGGCGCCGGCAAGTGTGGAAGCCGGCGCCGTATCGTGATCGCACTCAGTCCTTCGCCACAGGGCCTGTCAGTAATTTCGTGTTCAAGGCATATGATGCTCCGAAGGAGACTATATGCCTCGCAAACCGAAAGCCAAACCGGTAGACCTGCCGGCGATTCCCGCCGAGTTGCTTGAGCAATTCGGCAG
>NZ_JAAGPM010000123.1:0-23384 GCF_017104865.1 Burkholderia sp. Ac-20349 | reverse complement strand
GTCCGCCACCGGCCGCTGTCATGCGTCCGCCGCCCGCGCCGGGAGGTGAGGGCCGCTCGATGCCGGCACCGGTGCACCCGGGCGGTGGCGGCGGTGGTTACGGCGGCGCGCGGCCGCAAGGTGGCGGGAACGGCGGCGGAAGCCACGGTGGTGGCGGGGGCGGCGGAGGCGGTGGCCCGGAAGAATTCCGTCACTGACGTTGCCGGCGCTTTCTGCCGAAGCAGAACGAAAAAAAGCCGCTCCGGAGAGCGGCTTCTGGGTCGGGCAAGCGGGCGGTCGTACGGCCCGCGGCCTGACCGGCTACGTGTTACAAGCAGCCGGTCGTGCTACCCCTGTCAGTCGTCGAGCAGCGACAGGTCGCGCACGGCACCCTTGTCGGCGGACATGACCAGCTTCGCGTAGGCCTTCAGCGCAGCGGACACCTTGCGCGGACGCGGCTGCGCCGGCTTCCAGCCCTTCGCGTTCTGCTCTTCGCGGCGGCGCGCCAGTTCCTCGTCCGACACCAGCACGTCGATCGTGCGGTTCGGGATGTCGATGCGGATCTTGTCGCCGTCGCGCACGAGGCCGATCGCACCACCCGCTGCCGCTTCCGGCGAGCAGTGGCCAATCGACAGGCCCGACGTGCCGCCCGAGAAACGGCCGTCCGTCAGCAGCGCGCATGCCTTGCCGAGCCCTTTCGACTTGATGTAGCTGGTCGGGTAGAGCATTTCCTGCATGCCGGGGCCGCCCTTCGGGCCTTCGTAGCGCACGATCACCACGTCGCCGGCCTTGACCTTGTCGTTCAGGATGTTTTCGACTGCCTCATCCTGCGATTCGGTCACGTGCGCCGTGCCTTCGAACACGAGGATGCTCTCGTCGACGCCGGCCGTCTTCACCACGCAGCCGTCGAGCGCGATGTTGCCCGTCAGCACGGCGAGGCCGCCTTCCTTCGAGAACGCATGCTCGTACGAGCGGATGCAGCCTTCGGCGCGGTCGAGGTCGAGGCTCGGCCAGCGCGTGTTCTGGCTGAACGCGACCTGCGTCGGGATGCCGGCCGGGCCGGCCTGGTAGAACGTGCGGACCGCTTCGTCCTGCGTGCGGACGATGTCCCACTGGTCGAGTGCGTCCTTCAGCGACGGCGTGTGCACGGTCGGCACGTCGGTGTGCAGCTTGCCCGCGCGGTCGAGTTCGCCGAGGATCGCCATGATGCCGCCTGCGCGGTGCACGTCTTCGATGTGGTACTTGTTCGTGTTCGGCGCGACCTTGCACAGCTGCGGCACGACGCGCGACAGGCGGTCGATGTCCTTCATCGTGAAGTCGATGCCGGCTTCCTGCGCGATCGCCAGCAGGTGCAGGATCGTGTTGGTCGAGCCACCCATCGCGATGTCGAGCGTCATCGCGTTCTCGAACGCCTTGAAGCCCACCGAGCGCGGCAGCACGCGTTCGTCGTCCTGCTCGTAGTGCTGGCGGGTGAGTTCGACGATGCGGCGGCCGGCGCGCTTGAACAGTTGCTCGCGATCGGCGTGCGTGGCCACCACCGTGCCGTTGCCGGGCAGCGACAGGCCAAGCGCTTCGGTCAGGCAGTTCATCGAGTTCGCGGTGAACATGCCCGAGCACGAGCCGCAGGTCGGGCAGGCCGAGCGTTCGACTTCGGCGACTTCGGCGTCGGAGTACGACGGGTCGACCGCGATCACCATCGCGTCGACGAGGTCGAGCTTTTTCACTTCGATGGCCTTGGTGACCGGGTTCGCGAGGCGCGTCTTGCCCGCTTCCATCGGGCCGCCCGACACGAAGATCACGGGGATGTTGAGGCGCATCGCGGCCATCAGCATCCCCGGCGTGATCTTGTCGCAGTTCGAGATGCAGACCATCGCGTCCGCGCAGTGCGCGTTCACCATGTATTCGACCGAGTCGGCGATGATGTCGCGGCTCGGCAGCGAATACAGCATGCCGTCGTGGCCCATCGCGATGCCGTCGTCGACCGCGATCGTGTTGAATTCCTTCGCGACGCCGCCGGCAGCCTCGATCTCGCGCGCGACGAGCTGGCCGAGATCCTTCAGGTGCACGTGACCCGGCACGAACTGCGTGAACGAGTTGACGACCGCGATGATCGGCTTCGAGAAATCGTCGTCTTTCATGCCGGTGGCGCGCCACAGCGAGCGCGCACCAGCCATGTTGCGGCCAGCGGTGGAGGTTTTGGAACGGTAAGTGGGCATTGTCGTTGCTGAAGAAATATCGCGGGAAAAGGGTGGAGGCACGGGGAATAAAGGCCTCTCTCGCGCCCGTGCGAACAACCTCTTGAGCTGCGCCCAGGGCAAACCGGACGATTATCCCACAGCCGCCGCGGGCGTGGCGCCCATGGGGCCGGCAACGGGCGCGGGCGGTGTGCCCGGCGCGAAACCCGCGGGCGGCTGCGGGACGCTCGTGTGACCATCCGGGGAGGCAGCCGGATCGTGCATCGATCGGCGATGAATGCGCGATCCGGCCCCGCGCCTTGCCATCAGTCGAGCAGCGTCAGGATCTCGTCGTACAGCGCCTTCGGAATCCGCACGCCGTTCGCGATGCTGCGCGCGCGGGCGTCGAAGCGCCGTTGCGACGGCAGCCGCGCACCCTGCGCGACGATCGATTCGAACATCCGCTCGCCGCGCGCGAGCCCCGTGTCGAGTTCGTCGCCGAGGAACACCTTCGGGTCGAACGCGATCACGAGTTCGCCGTGGCACGGCGTCGCGCCGACGCCTTCGTCGAAGTCCATCGATTCCCGGCTCGTCATGTCGCCGATCAGCGCGCCGCCGAGCAGTTCGACCATCGCCGCGAGCGCCGAACCCTTGTGGCCGCCGAACGTGCGCATCGCGCCTTGCAGCGCGGCCTTCGGATCGGTGGTCGGCCGGCCTTCTGCGTCGATCGCCCATTCCGGCGGGATCGCCTTGCCTTGCTTCGCATGCAGCTCGATGTCGCCGCGCGCGATTGCGCTCGTCGCGAAATCGAACACGAACGGCACGCCGCCCGGGCGCGGCCATGCGAACGCGATCGGGTTGGTGCCGAACACCGGCTCCTTGCCGCCTTCCGGCGCAACCCAGCTATGGCTCGGGTTCATCGCGATGCCGACCAGCCCCTCGGCCGCGATCGCTTCGACTTCCGGCCACAGCGCGGAGAAGTGATAGCAATGGTTGATCGTCATGGCGGCGATGCCGTGCTGCTTCGCCATCTCGACGAGCACGGGCAGGCCCGTTTCGAAGCTCAGCAGAGAGAAGCCGCGATGCGCGTCGACCGAGACGATCGACGCCGACAGCCGGCGCAGCGTCGGCACGGCTTGCGGATCGACCTTGCCCTTCTTCAGCGAACGTACGCAGACGAGCAGCCGGTACACGCCGTGCGAATGGCATTCGTCGCGCTGGCCCTGCGTGATCACGTTGGCGATGGCTCGCGCATGCGCGTCGGACATTCCGTTATGCGTCAGCACGCGCAGCGCGAGCGCGTGGACTTCGTCGAGCGACAGGACGACTTCGGCGATCGGCTCAGACATGGTTCGTCTCCCGCGGCGCCGGCACGCCGTCGATGCGCTGCGGCACGTTCAGCGGGTTGCCGTTGCGGATTGCTTCCGGCAGCAGCGCGTCCGGCAGGTCCTGATACGACACGGGGCGCAGGAAGCGCTCGATTGCACGCGCGCCGACGGACGTCGTGCGCGTGTCGGAGGTGGCCGGGAACGGGCCGCCGTGCACCATCGCATGACCGACCTCGACGCCCGTGCCGAAGCCGTTGACGAGAATGCGGCCGGCCTTGCGCTCGAGCATCGGGCGCAGCGCGGCGAACAGCGGTGCGTCGCCGTCGGCGAGATGTGCGGCGATCGTCAGCTGGCCTTCGAGCGACTTCAGCACGCGGTGCAGCGTATCGGCGTCCGGGCAACGCACGATCAGCGACGCGGGGCCGAACACTTCGTCGCGCAACTCGGGATGCGCGATGAAAGCGTCGGCCGAGGTGGCGAGCAGCGCCGCGCGGGCCTGCAGGCGGTTGCCTTCGGCGCCTTGTGCGAGCAGCTCGACGGCCGCGTGATCGCGCAGCGTCGCGACGCCTTGTTCGTAGCTGGCGTGGATGTGCGGCGTCAGCATGGTTTGCGCGGGCGCTGCGCGAACCGCGGTGGCGGCCGTTTCCTCGAATGCGCGCAGCGCGGGGCCGTCGACGGCGAGCACGAGGCCCGGGTTCGTGCAGAACTGGCCGGCGCCGAGCGTGAGCGATGCAACGAACTGCGGGGCGATCGCGTCGTGCCGCGCGCCGAGCGCGGCGGGAAACAGCAGTACCGGATTGATCGAGCTCATTTCCGCATAGACGGGAATCGGCTCGGGGCGCGCGGCCGCGATGTGCATCAGCGCGACGCCACCGCGGCGCGAGCCGGTGAAGCCGACGGCCTTGATGCGCGGATCGGCGACGAGCGCCTGGCCGATCTCGCGCGACGCGTCGAACAGCAACGAGAACACGCCAGCCGGCATCCCGCATTCGCGCGCGGCCTGCTGGATCGCGCGGCCGACGAGTTCCGACGTGCCCGGGTGCGCCGAATGCGCCTTGACGATCACCGGGCAGCCGGCCGCGAGCGCTGAGGCCGTATCGCCGCCGGCGACCGAGAACGCGAGCGGGAAGTTCGACGCGCCGAACACGGCGACGGGCCCGACCGCGACGTTGCGCAGGCGTAGGTCGACGCGCGGCAGCGGCTTGCGCTCCGGGCGCGCAGGGTCGATCCGCGCGTCGAGAAAGCCGCCGTCGCGCACGAGCGACGCGAACAGCGCGAGCTGGCCGACCGTGCGGCCGCGCTCGCCTTCGATGCGGGCGCGCGGCAGGCCCGTTTCGATGACGCAGCGCTCGATCAGGTCGTCGCCGAGCGCCATGATGTGGCGGCCGATCGCGTCGAGAAACGCGGCGCGGGCTTCGAGCGACGTTTCGCGATACGTGTCGAATGCGTCGTCGGCGAGCGCGCAGGCCGTCTCCAGGTCGTGCAGGCTCGCGCCGCCGAAGGCGGGCTCGAGCCGTTCGCCGGTTGCGGCGGCGATCGCGTGGAGGGTGCCGTTCTGTCCGGCAACGGCGGACTGGCCGATCAGGAGCTGACCTGTGAGTTGCATGGTTTTCCTCGGAAAAAGCAGGGGCCGGGCGTGGGGCGCCCGGCCGAAGGGATCATGGGAAAGGGCGCGGACGCGTCAGTCCTCGTCGTCGTCGAGTTGCAGCTTGTCGGCGCGCACGCCGGTATTCGCGCCCCAGTAGTAGATGACGAGCGCGACGGCCGCGACGACGACCGTGTCGTACGGATGCGCGAGCTGGCCCGTGCCGCCGAAGCCGCCGAGATACGACAGCACGATCATCGCGGCATAGAACGCGATCAGCCACGCGGACGAGCGCACTTGCTCGGCGAGGCTCAGGTGCGCGGTCGGCACCCAGCGGCGGCACGCGAGATAGATGACGAACATCACGATCTGCAGGCCGAGCAGCCAGGACACCGTGCTCCAGCCCGACCAGTAGACGATCAGCGCGGCGATCACGAACGATGCGGGGCCGGTGATGCCGAACGCGCTGGCGCGGAACGGCCGCGGCAGGTCGGGTGCGGTGCGGCGGAGTGCGGCGACCGATACCGGCGCGACCGCATAGCTCAGCACCAGCGCGGCCGACACGATGTTGATCAGCGCTTCCCACGACGGGAACGGCAGCGTCCAGAAGATCGCGAGGCCGAACGTGAGCCACAGGCCCGCGCGCGGGATGCCCGACGCTTCGTCGACGCGCGTGAACACCTTGAAGAAGGTGCCCGTCTTCGCCCAGCCGTAGACGACACGCGGCGTCGCGTTCATGTAGATGTTGCCGCAGCCGCTCGGCGAGATCATCGCGTCGGCGACGACCATCACCGCGAGCCAGCCGACGCCGAGCGCCAGCGCGATGTCGCGGTACGGCAGCGAGAACGCCTTGCTCACGTCATGCCAGCCGGCGGCGAGCATGCCGGTGGGGATGCTGCCGATGAACGCGAGCTGCAGCAGCACGTAGATCAGCGTCGACAGCAGGATCGACAGGATCAGCGCGATCGGGATCGTGCGCTGCGGATTGCGCACTTCGCTCGCGACCGACACGATCGGCGTGAGTCCGAGGTACGCGAAGATGATGCCGCCCGCGGACACGGCCATCTCGATGCCCGGCATGCCGAACGGCGCGAAGCCCTGGATCGTCAGGTTCGCGGGCTTGAAGAACGTGAACAGCACCGCGATCACCGATAGCGGCACGATGAACTTGAAGATGCTGATGATGTTGTTCGCCTTCGCGAACGTCTTCACGCTCGAATAGTTCAGGTAAAAGAAGAAGCAGAGCAGCGCGGCCTGCACGAGCCAGCCGAGCGTGGTCGGGTCGCTCGATCCTTCGACGGTCAGGCCTGGAAACCACGCGGCCGCATACTGGCGCGCGGCGACGACTTCGATCGCGATCAGGCTCGAAAAGGCGATCAGCGTGATGAAGCCCATCAGGTAGCCGAGCAGCGGGCCGTGCGAGAACACCGGGTAGCGGACCACGCCGCCCGCGCGCGGCAGCGCGGCGCCGAGTTCGCAGTAGACGATGCCGAGCAGCAGCACCGCGAAGCCGCCGAGCAGCCACGAGAAGATGCCGGCCGGGCCCGCGATCGTCGACACGTGACTCGCGGCGAACAGCCACCCCGAACCGAAAATGGCGCCGAGACCGATGAACGTGAGATCGGTCAGCGACAGCTGTTTCTTGAACTTGCCGTGACCCGCGTCGGGGTGCGCGGAACGGGAAAGCGGGACAGACGGGTGAGCGTTGCCTTGGCCTGGCATGGGCTTGTCTCCTAGGGGAATATCGGCACAGGCTAGAGGTGCGCCGCGCTCCGGCGGAGCAGCGGCGCCTGCCTGCCGGCCGGCATCGCCCGGTTCGAACGACCGGGGCGGGCTGCGGGGCGTTCATGCGCGGCGCAGGCTGGCGCCGGTGCGAACGGGCCCGCGGGCCATGCCGGACCGGAGACGGCGGCGCGCAGGCGGAAAGCCCGCGCGCCGCCGCAGGGGGAGTCGATCAGAGACCGACGTCGGGCAGCGCCGGGCGCGTTTCGAGCGCCTTCGCGACGATGGCCTTCACTTCCGCGAGCGTGTCGCCCTGCAGCGCGAGGCGCGGCGGACGCGTGATTGCGCTGCCGCGGCCGACCAGTTCTTCGCACAGCTTGATGCACTGCACGAGGTCGGGGCGTGCGTCGAGGTGCAGCAGCGGCATGAACCAGCGATACAGCGCGAGTGCTTCGTCGAAACGCTTCTGCTTCGCGAGGCGGAACAGCGTCTCGCCTTCCTTCGGGAACGCGTTCGACATGCCCGACACCCAGCCTTCGGCACCGACGGCAATGCTCTCGACCACGACGTCGTCGAGGCCCGCGAACAGCACGAAGCGATCGCCGACCGCGTTGCGCAGGTCGATGAAGCGGCGCGTATCGCCCGACGAATCCTTGAAGCAGACGATGTTCTCGCAATCCTGCAGCGCGATCAGCACGTCGGGCGTCACGTCGTTCTTGTAGATCGGCGGGTTGTTGTAGACCATCACCGGCAGGTCGGTGCTCGTCGCGACCGCGCGGAAGTGCGCGGCGGTTTCATGCGGCTTCGCCGAGTAGACGAGCGCGGGCATCACCATCACGCCGTCGACGCCGACGCGCTGTGCTTCACGCACGGTGTTGCGTGCGAATTCGGTCGTGAATTCGGCGATGCCGGCGATCACCGGGATCTTGCCGCCGGCTGCGTCGCGTGCGGCCTCGATCACCTGGAGCTTCTCGCTCGTCGACAGCGACGTGTTTTCGCCGACCGTGCCGCAGACCACGAGGCCCGACACGCCGTCGTTCACCAGGTTCTTGACCACGCGGTGCGTGGCGTCGATGTCGAGGGAAAAGTCCGGCTTGAACTGGGTGCTGACGGCCGGGAAAACCCCGGTCCACTGAATGGCGTTTCGGCTCACTTCAATCTCCTACGTGTTTGTATCGGTCGGCCGACGTGGTGTCGGTGTGCAACCAGTATCGCCGCGCAAACGCCGATCACGCTTGAGTCGTATCGCGGAGCAAAATGACGAAATCGGCACAGCGGCCGGACGGCGCGGGAAGGGCGCTTCGCACTATGCCGATTTCGTCGTCGTCCTCATCGAAAAGCCACAAGCGGACGGACGCGCGACGGAGGAAGCTATGCTCCTTTCCCCACTTCGGACGGCTCATGATGAAGCGCATCCAGATCATCGATTCGCACACGGGCGGCGAACCCACTCGGCTCGTCGTGTCCGGTTTCCCCGCGCTCGGCAGCGGCACGATGGCCGAGCGCCGCGACGTGCTCGCGCGCGAGCACGACCGTTACCGCACCGCATGTATTCTCGAACCGCGCGGCAGCGACGTGCTGGTCGGCGCGCTGCTGTGCGAGCCCGTGTCGCCCGATGCGGCGGCCGGCGTGATCTTCTTCAACAATAGTGGCTATCTCGGGATGTGCGGGCACGGCACGATCGGCGTCGTGCGCACGCTGCACCATATGGGGCGCATCGCGCCCGGCGTGCACCGGATCGAAACGCCCGTCGGCACCGTCGAGGCGACGCTGCACGACGACCTGTCGGTCAGCGTGCGCAACGTGCCCGCGTATCGCCATGCGAAGGGCGTCGCGCTCGACGTGCCGGGTTACGGCCCCGTGAAGGGCGACATCGCGTGGGGCGGCAACTGGTTCTTCCTGATCAGCGACCACGGGCAGCGCGTCGCTGGCGACAACGTCGCGGCGCTCACCGCGTATGCGTCGGCCGTGCGCGAAGGGCTCGAACGCGCGGGCATCACCGGTGCGAACGGCGGCGAGATCGACCATATCGAGCTGTTCGCCGACGATCCCGAACACGACAGCCGCAGCTTCGTGCTGTGCCCGGGCCTCGCGTACGACCGTTCGCCCTGCGGCACCGGCACGAGTGCGAAGCTCGCGTGCCTCGCGGCCGACGGCAAGCTCGCGCCGGGCGCTGTATGGCGGCAGGCGAGCGTGATCGGCAGCGTGTTCCATGCGAGCTACGAGCAGGCCGAAGGCGGCATCGTGCCGACGATCCGCGGCAGCGCGCACCTGAGCGCGGAAGCGACGCTGCTGATCGAGGAAGACGATCCGTTTGGCTGGGGCATTGCGCCGTGAGCGATGCGAAGACGGATGTCGTCGTGATCGGCGCCGGTATCGTCGGCGCGGCGTGCGCGCACGAACTCGCGCAGCGCGGGCTGAGCGTGCTCGTCGTCGACGACGCGAGCGGCGGTGCAACCGGCGCGGGCATGGGGCACCTCGTCGCGATGGACGACAACGCGGCCGAACTCGCGCTCAGCCATTACTCGATCGAACTGTGGCGCGCGTTGAGCGGCGAGATGCCCGACGAATGCGCGTACCGCAACTGCGGCACGCTGTGGCTCGCGGCCGATGCGCACGAAATGGATCTGGCGCGCGCGAAGCAGGCGACGCTGGCCGCGCACGGCGTGGCGGGCGAACTGATCGACGCGGCGACGCTCGCGCAACTGGAGCCGATGCTGCGCCCGGGCCTGGGCGGGGCGTTGAAAATTCCCGGCGATGCGATCCTCTATGCGCCCGTCACCGCGAACTGGCTGCTGCAGCGCGCGCCGCGGATCACGTTGCGGCGCGACAGGGCCGTCGCGGTCGATGGCCCGAGCGTGACGCTCGCGAGCGGCGACACGCTGCGCGCGGAGCGGGTGCTCGTCGCGAACGGCGTTGCCGCGCGCACGCTGCTGCCCGAGCTGCCGCTGCGCCCGAAAAAGGGCCATCTGCTGATTACCGACCGCTATCCGGGCCGGGTGTCGCACCAGCTCGTCGAGCTGGGCTATGCGGCGAGCGCACACGCGAGCGACGGCACGTCGGTCGCGTTCAACGTGCAGCCGCGGCCGACCGGCCAGTTGCTGATCGGCTCGTCGCGCCAGTTCGACACCGAGGACGCGCAAGTCGAGCCGCCCGTGCTCGCGCGCATGCTGCGCCGCGCGGTGGGCTATCTGCCCGACCTGGCCGACCTGAACGGCATCCGCTCATGGACGGGGTTCCGTTCCGCGAGCCCCGACGGGCTGCCGCTGCTCGGCGAGCATCCGGCGCGGCCGGGCGTGTGGCTCGCGGTCGGGCATGAAGGGCTCGGCGTGACGACCGCGCCGGGCAGCGCGCGGCTCGTTGCTGCGCTGATGGCCGGCGAACGGCCGCCCATCGATATCGAACCGTATTGGCCGGGACGCTTCCTGAGCGCGTCCCTCGTAGCTGGAGCGCTGACATGAAACGACCCCCACGCTCACTTCGTACGCTGTCGACCGGCGTTGGCGCTTCAGTGCTTACTCCGGTTCCATGCACGAGCCTCCTTGGGGCGGCCCGGCGGAGGCTGAGATGAAACGACCCCCACGCTCACTTCGTTCGCTGCCCCCCGCGGGGGCGGTCAGCCCCCTTGGGGCGGCCCGGCGGAGGCTGACATGATCATTCATCTGGACGGCCGCGCGCTGACGGTGGCCGACGGCGCGACCGTCGCGGCCGCCGTCGCGGCGAGCGGCGACGATACGACACGCGTGTCGTGCACGGGTGCGGCGCGTGCGCCGTTTTGCGGGATGGGCATCTGCCAGGAGTGCAGGATGACGATCGACGGGCGCCGCCGGCTGGCTTGCCAGACGCTGTGCCGCGACGGCATGCAGGTGGAGCGCACGCGATGAAACAGGAACGACTGAGCGTCGACGTCGCGATCGTCGGCTCAGGCCCGGCCGGGCTGTCGGCGGCGCGGGCCGCCGCGCGAAGCGGTGCGACGGTTGCGATCGTCGACGACAACCCGCGCGCAGGCGGGCAGATCTGGCGGCAAGGCGCGGCGGCGACACCGACGCCGGCGGCCGCCGAGCGGCTCGCCGTATTGCGGCAGCCGAACGTCACGCATCTCGCGGCAACGCGCATCGTCGCCGAAACGCAGCCGGGCACGCTGCTGCTCGAAGACGACGAGCGCGGGCTGCTGCTCGATTTCCGGACGCTGATTCTTTGCTGCGGCGCACGCGAGCTGCTGCTGCCGTTTCCAGGCTGGACGCTGCCGGGTGTCACCGGTGCGGGCGGCTTGCAGGCGCTGATCAAGTATGGCCTCGACGTGCGCGGGCAGCGCACGGTGATTGCGGGCAGCGGGCCGCTGCTGCTGGCGAGCGCAGCGACGGCCCGTCAGGCCGGTGCGCGCGTGTCGCATGTGCTCGAACAGGCCGCGTGGGGCAGCGTTGCTAGTTTCGGGGCGGGGCTGTGGCGCTGGCCGTCGAAGCTTGCGCAGGCGGCGAAGCTCGTCACGGCCGCTTATCGGCCGGATGCGCACGTCGTCGAAGCGTTCGGCGACAAGCGGCTCGAACGCGTGCGGATTCGTCAGGGCGATCGCGAGTTCGACGTCGATTGCGACCGGCTCGCGTGCGGCTTCGGACTCGTGCCGAATACCGTGCTGCCGAGCCATCTCGGCTGCCGGATCGACAATGGCGCGGTGGCGGTCGATGCGCATCAGCGTACCAGCCGCGACGGGGTTTTCGCGGCTGGCGAGTGTACGGGCGTCGGCGGCAGCGAACTGGCGATGGTCGAGGGCGAAATCGCCGGTTTGGCGGCGACCGGGCAGACGGCGCCGTTGGCTGCGCTGGTGACGCAGCGAGCACACTGGCAGGCGTTTGCCGATGCCGTGCGCGAGCGCTTCGCGATCCGCGAGCCGATCCGCCGGCTTGCGCGGCCCGATACGCTGCTGTGTCGCTGCGAAGACGTGCGTTTCGATGCAGTGGCGCAAGCGCCGGGCTGGACGGCCGCGAAACTGCAGTCCCGTTGCGGGATGGGCGCGTGTCAGGGCCGCGTGTGCGGCGCGGCCGCGCAGGCACTGTTCGGCTGGACCCCGCCGGTGCCTCGCACGCCGCTCGTGCCCGCGCGGGTCGGCACGCTGATGCTGGACGGCACGGCATCCTGCGACGGCGCGTGATGTGACGCTTCGCGTCGTCGCGGTAACGCGGCCCGGGTGACGCCGGGCCGCGCCATTCATTCCACCTTCACTTTCTCCCATCCACCGACCTGCGGGGCCGCGCAGGCGCGCAGGCACTCGATCGTCGCGGCCACGGCTGCGCGATTCGCGCTATCGGGGTGCCAGTACATCGACACCGCGCCCTGGCCTTCGAGCTGCATCGGCAGGATCCGGATCGCGTTCAATTGCGCGAAGCGCTGCGCGGCACGATACGACGCCACGCCGAGCAGGTCGGTGTTGTTCAGCAGCGTGAGGTTGAGGATCGACGAATTCGATTCGACGCAGTGCGGCGGCCGCACGCGGCCGGCGGCCGTCAGCGCGGCCTCCAGCGCGTTGTGCACCGGCGTGCCCGACGGCCACACGATCCACGAATAGGCGAGCACGTCGTCCCAGCCGACCGACGCCGCGCCGGTGAGCGCATGGTCGGGCCGTGCGACGAACACGACCGGATCGACATACAGCGCTTCGGCGTGAAGCAGCGGATCGACGGAGGTCGACCCCGAACGGCCGACGACAATATCCAGTTCGCTGCGCGCGAGCTGCGGCATCAGCTGGTTCATCGTGCTTTCGGTCATCCGAACCTGCGCGCGCGGCATGCGTTTCAGCAGTTGCGATACCGCGAGCGGCACCGTATCGGCCGCCGCGACACCCGACGTGCCGATCGTCACGAGACCGCTGCCGCCTTCCCGCAGCGCGGCCATGTCGTCGCGCGCGACGTCGAGCTGCGCCTCGACGCGGCGCGCGTGCTCGATCAGCGCTTCGCCGTAGGGCGTCGGCCGCAGGCCGCGCGCATGCCGCTCGAACAGCGGCAGCCCGACATCCTCTTCCAGTTCCTTCAGCCATTTCGACAGCGCGGGCTGCGTGGTCGCCAGCGCCACCGCCGACTGGCTCAGATTGCCGGTGCCGGCAAGGCTCAACAGTACCTGCAGATGCCGCAGTCGCAGCCGGTGGGTCCAGTCCATCGCATGCCTCGTCGCGAGTAGGTATATCCAGAAGTATATGGATCAGATGATTTGACCATTTTACCGGGTATGTCTGGGTCGAATATAAATCTGCTAACGGACTGCAGCATGGTCCCCGCCCCGATATAGCGCCGACGCCGATCGGCCGACTCCAAGGAGACATCATGACGACCCATCCGGACGCGTCGCGCGCCGCCTACTACGCACGGATCGCCGAGCAGCGTCTGGCGCCGCTGTGGGAATCGCTGCACAACCTCGTGCCGAAATCCCCGCAGCCGGCCGCGCAGGCCGCGATCTGGAAGTACGCGCAGATACGCGACCTCGTGATGCAGGCCGGCAGCGTGATCAGCGCGGAGGAGGCGGTGCGCCGCGTGCTGGTGCTGGAGAATCCGGGGCTGCCCGGCAAGTCGAGCATGACGCCGACCCTGTACGCGGGGCTGCAACTGATCCTGCCGGGCGAGATCGCGCCGAGCCACCGGCATACGCAGTCGGCGCTGCGTTTCATCGTCGAAGGGCGCGGCGCGTGGACGGCCGTGAACGGCGAACGCACGACGATGCATCCGGGCGACTTCATCATCACGCCGTCGTGGGCGTGGCACGACCACGGCAACCCGTCGGAGGAAGCGGGCGGCGAACCGGTCGTGTGGCTCGACGGGCTCGACATTCCGCTGCTCGCAAACCTCGACGCGGGCTTCGCGGAGAACTACCCGGAAGCCGTGCAGCCGATCAGCCGCCCGGAAGGCGACAGCTTCGCGCGCTTCGGTCACAACATGGTGCCGGTGCGGCATCGCGCGAGCGATCCGACGTCGCCGATCTTCAGCTATCCGTATGCGCGCACCCGCGAGGCGCTCGATGCGCTGTACCGGAACGGCGAGCTCGACGCGTGGGACGGCGTGAAGCTGCGCTATGTGAACCCCGCGACGGGCGGCTGGCCGATGCCCACGATCGCCACCTTCATGCAGTTCCTGCCCGCCGGTTTCGACGGCCGCACGTATCGCGGCACCGACGCGACGATCTACTGCGTCGTCGAAGGCAGCGGCACCGCACACATCGGCGGCAACGCATTCGAATTCGAGCCGCACGACATCTTCGTCGCGCCGTCGTGGGCGCCCGTGCGGCTGTCGGCGTCATCCGACAGCGTGCTGTTCAGCTACTCCGACCGGCCCGTGCTGTCTGCGCTGAACCTGCTGCGCGAAGCGCGCGACTGACGTTGGCCGGTTTCGACGATTCGTTTCCCGATTCCTGTTTCCCGTGCGTCGCTGCGGCGGCGCGCCCCCTTCATTCGTATTTACGCTGGAGCCATTCATGACTTTCGTTTTCCCGCCCGAAGCGCCCGTGGCGCTCCCCGTAGCCGGCAGCGATGCGCAGTTCGCAGTACGCCGCGTCTATTGCGTCGGCCGCAACTACGCGGCCCATGCGCGCGAAATGGGCTTCGATCCCGATCGCGAGCCGCCGTTCTTCTTCTGCAAGCCGGCCGATTCGATCGTGCCGGTCGCCTACGGCGAAACGCTCGATCTCGCGTATCCGTCGCAGACGCAGAACTATCACTACGAAGCCGAACTCGTCGCGGTGATCGGCAAGGGCGGTTCGGACATTCCGCTGGAACGCGCGCTCGAACACGTGTGGGGCTACGCGGTCGGCCTCGACATGACACGCCGCGACCTGCAGATGAAGATGCGCGAAATGGGCCGGCCGTGGGAAATCGGCAAGGCGTTCGACCGCTCGGCACCGATCGGGCCCGTGCATCCGGCAAGCGACGTCGGTCATTTCGAGCAGGGTGGCCTGTGGCTTACCGTCAACGGCGCGACGAAGCAGAAGAGCGACGTGTCGCACCTGATCTGGTCGGTCGCGGAAACGGTGGCCGACCTGTCGAAGTTCTTCCGCCTGGAACCGGGCGACGTGATCTTCACCGGCACGCCCGAAGGCGTCGGCGCGGTGGTTGCGGGCGACGTGATGAAGGTCGGCGTCGAACGGCTCGGCGAACTGACCGTGCGCGTGGTCTGACGCATCTTCCTCGAAAGGCGACATCGTGCAACTGCATAGCTTCTTCAACAGTTCGACGTCCTACCGGGTGCGCATCGCGCTCGCGCTGAAAGGGCTGCCGTACGACACGCTGCCGGTGAACATCCGCACCGGCGAGCATCGCGAGGCGGCCTACGTCGCGAACGTGAACCCGTCGGCCGTGGTGCCGGCGCTGATCGATGGGGATTTCCGGCTCGGGCAGTCGCTCGCGATCCTCGATTACCTCGACCAGTTGCATCCGGAACCCCGGCTGATTCCGCTCGAACCGCAGCATCGCGCCCGCGTGCTGGAACTCGCGACGCTGATCGCTTGCGACATCCATCCGCTCAACAACCTGCGCGTGCTGCGCTATCTCGACACCGAACTGAAAGTCACGCCGCAGCAGAAGACCGCGTGGTACCGGCACTGGATCGCGGAAGGGATGGCCGGCGTCGAGCGGCTGCTCGCGCGCGCGGATACGGGCCCGTGGTGCTTCGGCGACACGCCGACGCTGGCCGACGTGTGCCTCGTGCCGCAGGTCGCGAACGCGTTGCGGATGGATTGCGACTTGAGCGCGTATCCGCGCAGCCTCGCGGTTTTCGAGCACGCGCGGCGCGAGCCGGCTTTCGAGGCCGCACAGCCACAGCGGCAACCGGATTACGTCGCGTAACACGAAGCAGGAGACAGACATGGGCGAGACACAACACAACGGCCGGCGCGTGCTGGTGATCGGCGGCGGCATCGGCGGGCTCGCGACGGCGCTCGCGCTCGCGCGCCAGGGCATTCGCGTGAAGCTGCTCGAACAGGCGGATCAGATCGGCGAGATCGGCGCGGGGATCCAGCTCGCGGCCAACGCGTTCAACGCGCTCGACGCGCTGGGTGTCGGCGAGGCCGCGCGCAGCCGCGCCGTGTTCACCGACTGGCTGCAGCTGATGGACGCGATCGATGCACGCGAGGTCGCGCACATCGATACGGGCGCCGCGTACCGCGAGCGCTTCGGCAATCCGTATGCGGTGATTCATCGCGCGGACATTCACCTGTCGATCTACGAGGCGGTCAAGGACCATCCGCTGATCGAATTCCGGACGAGCACGCAGGTGTGTGGCTTCGAGCAGGACGGCAACGGCGTGACCGTGACCGACCAGCACGGCGAACGTTATCGCGCCGATGCCGTGATCGGCTGCGACGGCGTGAAATCCGCGATCCGTCATGCGCTGATCGGCGACGCGCATCGCGTGACGGGCCACGTCGTGTATCGCGCGGTGGTCGACGTCGACAACATGCCGAAGGATCTGCAGATCAACGCGCCGGTCGTGTGGGCCGGCCCGCATTGCCATCTCGTCCACTATCCGCTGCGCGGCGGGCGGCAGTACAACCTCGTCGTCACGTTCCACAGCCGCGAGCAGGAAACCTGGGGCGTGCGCGAGGGCAGCAAGGAGGAAGTGCTGTCGTACTTCGACGGCATCCATCCGCTGCCGAAGCAGATGCTCGACCGGCCGACGTCGTGGAAGCGCTGGGCGACCGCCGATCGCGATCCGGTCGAACGGTGGAGCGCAGGTCGCGCGACGGTGCTCGGCGACGCCGCGCATCCGATGACGCAATACATCGCGCAGGGCGCGTGCCAGGCGCTCGAGGATGCAGTGACGCTCGGCGCGGCCGTGGCCCGGACCGATGGCGATTTCGAGGCCGCGTTCGCGCTGTACGAGCGCGTGCGGATTCCGCGCACCGCGCGGGTGCTGTATTCGGCGCGCGAGATGGGGCGGATCTATCACGCGAAGGGCGTCGAGCGGCAGGTGCGCAACGGGCTCTGGGTCGGCCGCACGCAGGCGCAGTTCTACGACGCGCTCGACTGGCTGCACGGCTGGCGCGCCGAGGATTGCCTGAAGTCCGTCGCGTAACGCGGCGCGGTTGGCCCGATTCCGGCGACGCGCATTTCAACGACACGACGCGCGACCGCCTTCCTGGAGGAGACACCATCATGGCCGATACGTTGTCCATCGACGTCAGCGAATGGATCGACCGGCATCGCGTTGCGCCGTTTCAGGCCGCGATCGTCGCCCTGTGCTTTCTGATCGTCGCGATCGACGGTTTCGATACCGCGTCGATCGGATTCATCGCGCCCGTCATCCGCGCGGAATGGGGGCTGTCGCCCGCGCAGCTCGCACCGGTGTTCGGCGCGGGGCTCGCGGGGCTGATGGCCGGCGCGCTCGTGTTCGGGCCGTTCGGCGACCGGTTCGGCCGCAAGCGCCTGCTGCTCGCATGCGTGGCGTGCTTCGGCATCGCGAGCGCCGCGTCGGCGAGCGCGGGCGGCCTGACCGAGCTGATCGCGTGGCGCTTCGTGACCGGGCTCGGCCTCGGCGGCGCGATGCCCAATGCGATCACGCTGACGTCCGAATATTGCCCGGCCCGGCGCCGCTCGCTGCTGGTGACGACGATGTTCTGCGGCTTCACGATCGGCTCCGCGCTCGGCGGGCTCGCGGCCGCGTCGCTGATCGAGCACCACGGCTGGCGCGCGGTGCTCGTGGTCGGCGGCGCCGCGCCGTTGCTGCTGCTGCCGGTGCTCGCGTGGCGGTTGCCGGAATCGGTGCGCTATCTCGTCAACACAGGCGCGGCGCGCGAACGGATCGCGGCGATGCTCGGTCGTATCGCGCCGGATCCGCATCTTGCAAACGCGTCGTTCATCGCGCCCGCCGGCAAGCCGGCCGGGTCGCCGCTCGGCCGCCTGTTCGGCGCCGACCTGCTGCGCGGCACGCTGCTGCTGTGGCTCACGTTCTTCATGAGCCTGCTCGTGATCTACCTGTTGTCGAGCTGGCTGCCGACGCTGCTGCGTACGACCGGCGCGACGCTGCAGACGGCCGCGCGCGTGACCGCGATGTTCCAGGTCGGCGGCACGCTCGGTGCGATCGTCCTCGGCGGGCTGATGGACCGTTTCGACCCGCATCGCGTACTGGCCTGCAGCTATGCGGCGGCCGGCGTATTCGTCGCCGCGATCGGCATGTTTGCCGCGTCGCCGTGGGGCGCCGCGCTCGCCGTGTTCGCGGCCGGTTTCTGCGTGTCGGGTTCGCAGGTTGGCGCGAACGCGCTGTCCGCCGCGTTCTATCCGACCGAGTGCCGCACCACCGGCGTGAGCTGGGCGAACGGGATCGGCCGCGGCGGCTCGGTCGTCGGATCGATGGCGGGCGGCGCGATGCTGGCGATGGGCGTGCCGTTGTCGACTGCGTTTGCCGTCGTCGCGGCGCCGTGCGTGATCGCGGGGATTGCGGTGCTGGCGCTCGGCGTCGTGCGTGCCGATGCGGCGCGCATGCCTGCTGCCAAGACGATGGCAGGCGAGCAGGCCTGAGCGAAGGGGGGCGGCGCAAGGCCGCCTGCCGGCAAACAGCGGGGAGCATCATTATATAAATTAATATAATATTGATGCTTTAATTGTTTCCCTGCGCCGATGAACGACGATCTTTCCGCCGGGTTGCCGGAACCCGACCAGATGCGCGCGGCGGCCGAATCGGCCTGCGCGCTGCTCAAGGTGCTGTCGAATCCCGACCGGCTGCTGCTGCTCTGTGAACTGTCCCAGGGCGAGCGCTGCGTGAGCGATCTCGAGACCTCGCTGGACATCCGCCAGCCGACGCTGTCACAGCAGCTGGGCGTGTTGCGGGACAACGCGCTGGTTCGCACGCGCCGCGACGGCAAGAACATCCACTATTCGCTCGACAGCCCGGCCGCGATCGCGGTGATGGGCGTGCTGTACGCGCAGTTCTGCGGCCCGGCCGCGAAGGGGCGGCGCGATGCAGCTTGATGCGCTTCATTTCACGCCGTGGCTGTCGCTGGCCGGCGGCGTGCTGATCGGGCTCGCGGCCGCGTGGCTCGTCGCGTTCAACGGCCGGATTGCCGGTATCAGCGGCATCGTCGGCGGTCTGCTCACGGCACGTGCGGGCGAGCGCGACTGGCGCGCCGCGTTCGTCGCCGGGCTGATCGCCGCACCGCTGGCGATGCACGTCGTCGGGAACAGGCTGACACCGCAGGTCGATGCCGGCTGGTTCGAATTGGTCGCAGCCGGGTTGCTGGTCGGCGTCGGCACGCGGTACGCGGGTGGCTGCACGAGCGGTCACGGCGTGTGCGGGATGTCGCGCGGTGCGCTGCGTTCGGTGGTCGCGACGGCGGTCTTCATGGTCGCAGGCTTCGCGACCGTCTTCGTGCGACAGCACGTGTTGGGAGGCTGACATGCAGGCAGGATTCGCGTTTCTGGCGGGGCTGCTGTTCGGCGTCGGCCTCATCGTGTCGGGCATGGCCAATCCGCAGAAGGTGCTCGGCTTTCTCGACCTGGCGGGCCGCTGGGATCCGTCGCTCGCATTCGTGATGGCCGGCGCGACGGGCGTGGCCGTGTTCGCGTTCGCATGGGCGAAGCGCCGGACGCGGTCGTGGCTCGGCTTGCCGATGCAGTTGCCGGCCCTGCGGGCGATCACGGTGCGCCTGGTTGCCGGAAGTGCCGTGTTCGGTATCGGCTGGGGGATCGCCGGGTTCTGCCCGGGGCCCGCGATCGTGTCGATCGGCTTCGGGTCGGCGAAGGGGATCGTATTCGTCGTCGCGATGCTGGCAGGGATGGCGGTATTCGAGTGGATCGAGCGTCGCAGGCGTGTGCGGTGACGTCGTGACCGCCGCGTGCCGGGCGGGCTGCGGCGGTTGATCAGGTCGAGGTCGGTCGATCCGCATGCGCACGGCCGAACCGGATCGCGTCAGATCTCCGCTGGATGAGGCGGCGGCAGCCTGACGCTTTCCGTGATGCGTCGAATCGCCATGTCAGGAGGGCTCGCGCACGCGCTGGCCGCCGCGTATCCGGCCTGACAACCGGCGCAGCGCCGCACGCCATGCCGCGAGCACGCCGCGCCGTGCGTCCGGCTCCACGACCGTCGTGCTGACCGCGCCCGTGCCGCCGGCCGACAGCGCCACGTGGCCGGCCGTCTCGAGCGTCAGGCATTCGCCTTCGTCGAGCAAGCGGCGGATGTGCTGCGGCGCGTCGGGCAGCCAGTCGAGCCCACCGTGACGCAGCGTGACCGCGAGCGCGCCGTCCAGCACGATCACCTGGCTACCCTTGTCGAACCACGCAAAGTGGCTTTGCCCGGCGTCGAGCCGGATGTGATGCGTTTGCATGGCGATTCCCTTTCCCGGTTGCGCGGCCTCGCGACGGCGAGGCGACAGCGTGCAGTCAGGTTAGGGAAACGGGCACCGGCACGACAGATTCAGGGGGCGGGAATCTGTTGCGGTGCAGACGACGATTTTGCGCTGCTGTATCGGTGGGTTTCCCCGGAATCTGTATCTGGCGTGCGATCGGCCGCGCGGGCACGATCGCCTGCATGACGCCTTTTGCCGAATCATCCCGCCCACCTTTGCCGATGGACGGCGAGCCGCTTTACGAACGGCTCGCCGAGCATTACCGCCGCATCATCGCGGCCGGCACGCTGTCGCCCGGCGACCGGATGCCGTCGGTGCGCGCGTTCATGGCACAGCACGGCGTGAGCCTGTCGACCGCGATCCAGGCGTTCCGGCGGCTCGAGGATACGGGCTGGTGCGAGGCGAAGCCGCGCTCCGGCTACTTCGTGCGGCGTCGCGCGGCGGTCGCACTCGAAACCCTGCCGGAAAGCGACGGGCCGCCGCTGAGCGTCGAGCCGCCGTTCGCGGGCCTGCACGAACGTGTGTCGCGTGTGATCGATCGCGCAAACGCGGCGCCCGATGCACTGAACCTCGGCGGCGCGTCCGCGCTGGCCACGCTGTACCCGGCCGAGCGCTTGCAGGCGCTCGCGATCCGGCTGTTGCGGCGCAAGCCCACGTTGCTGACCGATGCGGGGCCCGTTGGCGGTTCGCCCGAATTCCGGCAGACGATGGCCAAGCGCGCGCTGTCGTACGGCGTGACGGTGACGCCGGACGACGTGATGTCGACGAGCGGTGGCGTCGATGCCGTGAATCTCGCGTTGCGCGCGGTGGCGCGCCCCGGCGACACGATCGCGATCGAATCGCCGGCGTTTTTCGGCTTGATCCAGTTGCTCGAAAGCCTCGGCCTGCGCGCGCTCGAAATCCCGGCCAGCCCGACGACCGGCCTGTCGATCGAAGCCCTCGAAGTGGCGCTGACCGCGTATCCGGACATTCGGGCCGTGGTCGTCGTGCCGAACCTGCAGAACCCGCTCGGCTGCGTAATGCCCGACGAGCGCAAGGCCGCGCTCGTCTCGCTTTGTTCGCGCCACGGCGTGGCCGTGATCGAGGACGAGCCTTATCGCGAGCTCGTCGAGGCGCCGCAGGCGGTCAAGCCGGTGAAGGCGTGGGATCGCGACGGCACGGTGATCTACTGCCCGTCGTTCAACAAGGTGCTGGCCCCCGGGATGCGGCTTGGCTGGATAAGCGCGGGGCGCTGGCACGCACGCGTGAAGATGCTGAAGTTCGCGCACAGTCGGCACAACGCGGCGTTGCTGCAGGCCGTTGCGGCCGAATTCGTCGGCTCGGGCGCGTTCGATCGCCATCTGCACCGGTTTCGCGAACAGTTACGCGTGCAGCGCGACGTGACGATCGACGCGATTGCACGGCATTTCCCGGCCGGAACGCGGATGAACCGGCCGCCGGGCGGGATGCTGCTGTGGATCGCGTTGCCGGACAGCGTGCGCTCCGAGGCGTTGTTCGACGCCGCGCTGGCGCAAGGGGTCAGAATCGCGCCCGGTTCGATCTTCTCGAATTCCGACCGCTTCGACGGCTATATCCGGCTCGCGTGCACGCGCGTGTCCGATGCGGCGCACGAAGCGGCATTCGAAACGCTCGGCCGCCTCGTACGGGAAGCCATCGCGGCCACGTAAGCGCGGTGGCGGCCGGCCAGACTTGCGAATGCGCAAGCCCCCCGGCTTTCCGAGCCACCGAAGCAGGAAGCCGCCGCCATTTCATCGGCTGGCCGAGTGGGTGGCGAGGTGCTGGCGGATCAGCGACAGGTAACGATCACCGACCGAGAAATCGCGCGCGGCGCGGGGCCGTTCGGCCTGCCGCAGCGTAGCCGGTGCGCTCATGCCCAGATAGCGGCAAACGGCCGATGGAAACGGCTTGCGCGTATGCCCGAGCTGGCGAGCCGCACGCTCGACGCGGGCATCGCCGACCTGGGCGCGGAGCCATGCCAGCACTTGGCGATCGGCTTCATTGACGATACGGACCAGATGTTCCATCGCGCACCTCACTGTTCATAAATACAGTACTGTAAATATAACCAGTGTTTGCGGCGACCGCAAGCGGGTGCGCGTGCGGCTGGCCGTTCGGCCAGGGTCAGCGAGCCGGCACAGCCGTTCGCGTGATCCGGCCAGCCGGAGCAGCGGGCGCCACGGGAGCAGCAACCTTCGTATAACGCGCATCGGTCAGCGTGCCGAGAAACGCGACGATATCGTCGATTTCCGCGTCGGTCAGCGCGGGCGGCGTGCCGGGCCGGCGGTTCATCGGCGTCGAGTTGACATTGATGTTGCCGCGGTAGGCGGCCGGTACGTCGTCGAACGTTCTGGCCCCGTGATACCAGAAGCCCGGGTCGGTCGAGCGCGTGTTGTAGAAAGCAACCGCATCGCGCAGTGTCGCGAACACGCCGTTGTGCATGAAGGTCTGCTTGACCGCGACGTTGCGCAGCCCCGGCGTGCGCAAGTAGCCGCACCATTGCGTCGGCTCGGGCCAGCGCAGCCGCCGCGCTGTGTCGCACAGCCCGTTGTCGAAATGGCGCGGATCGCGGTTCGCCGGCAGCGCGCGGTTGCGCGGTACCGCGATCGCGTCGTAGCCGAAATCGGTGAACAGCGAACGCTCCGGGCGGCTCGACGTCTCCGACAGCGTGTGACAGCTCATGCAGTTGCCCTTGTCGGGATTCCGGAACAGCGCGAGGCCGCGCATCTCGGCCGGCGCGAGCGGCTGGCGCGTGCGCAGGAACGCGTCGAAGCGCGACGTGAACGACGCCATCTCGTCGCTCTGCAAATAGGCTTCGACGGCCAGGCCCAGCGCGCGCACCAGTTGCTCGGGATCGCGCCGCACGGGCGCGCCGAAGCGTGCGGCGAGATCGGGCGCGAGTTCGGTCGCGTCGACCTTGCGCAGCAGCGCGGCCGGCGACCGGTTGTTCATCTCGTTCGGATCGAACAGCGGCCCGCGGATCTGCTCGGCGAGCGTATCCGCGCGGCCGTCGCTGAACAGGCCGCCGAACGGCGACGGCGCGGGTGCGTCGTCGTCCTGATAGAAGTGCCGGCGCGGCACGTAGCGCACGTAGAGCAGCGACGGCGCATTGCGCTGGCTGAAGCGCCCGGGTCGGCTGCCTTCCGGCACGCCGGGCCCCGCGAGCGACGCGGCCGACAGCGTCGGCGCGAACGCGCGGCCCGGGTCGTGGCAGCCCGCGCACGACATGCCGCGCGGCTCGGACAACCGCGGATCGAAGAAGATCCGGCGGCCGAGCGCGACGAG
>NZ_JAAGPM010000122.1:0-23272 GCF_017104865.1 Burkholderia sp. Ac-20349 | reverse complement strand
GGCGGTGCGGCAAACGCCCAGCCGTCGGCCTGCTCGCGCAGCGCGACCCGGCCGACCCCGCACTGCTGGATCAGCCGGCCCGGCGTGCGCGGCTGCGCGCCGCTTTCCAGGAACGCGTGCGCGGTGCCCAGCGTCGGGTGGCCGGCGAACGGCAGTTCGCCCTCCGTCGTGAAGATCCGGACGCGGTAGTCGGCTTCCGGATCGGTCGGCGTGCAGACGAACGTCGTTTCCGACAGGTTCGTCCAGCGGGCGATCGCGAGCATGTCGTCGTCGCCGAGCGAATCGGCGTCGAACACCACGGCGAGCGCGTTGCCCTTGAACGGCACCGACGTGAACACGTCGACCTGCTTGAAGCGGACCCGACGACCGGACATCGCGGCGCGCCCGTCAGGCAACTTCGGCGATCAGCTCGATCTCGACGCACGCGCCGAGCGGGATCTGCGCAACGCCGAAGGCCGAGCGCGCGTGCTTGCCTGCATCGCCGAACACTTCCGCGATCAGTTCCGACGCGCCGTTCGTCACGACGTGCTGTTCGGTGAAGTCGAGCGTCGAGTTGACGAGGCTCATCAGCTTGACGACGCGCGTGACCTTGTTCAGGTCGCCGGTGTGCGCGTGCAGCGTCGCGAGCAGGTCGATCGCGATCGAGCGGGCGGCGGCCTTGCCGTCTTCCGTCGTGAGATCGGCGCCGAGCTTGCCGGCCCAGACCTTGCCGTCCTTCTTCGCGATGTGGCCCGACAGGAAGACCGTGTTGCCGGTTTGCGCGCTCATCACGTAGGCGGCGGCCGGTGCGCCGGCGGTCGGGAGCTCGATACCGAGCGACTTGAGTTTGTCGTAGACGTTAGCCATGTATTCGATTCCTCGTTGAGAGTCGTGACAGGAAAAAGGGGATCAGAGGCGCTCGCGCAGCAGCTTGCCGAGGCGCGCGACGCCTTCCTCGATCTTTTCGGGCGGCACCGTCACGAACGACAGGCGCAGCGTGTTCTGCTGCGCGTTGTCCGCGAAGAACGGTGCGCCCGGCACGAAGGCGACGTGGTTGTCGACGGCCGTGGCGAGCAGTTTCATGCTGTCGATCTGCGCGGGCAGGTTCACCCAGATGAACATCCCGCCTTCCGGCCGGTTCCACGTGACGCCTTCCGGCATGTGGCGCTCGAGCGCACTGAGCATCGCGTCGCACTGCGCGCTGTACAGCTCGCGGATCGTCGGGATGTGCTCGTCGAGGAAACCGTCCTTGATCACTTCGTGCGCGATGCGCTGCGTGAGCGTCGGCGTGTGCAGGTCGGTGGCCTGCTTGGCCTGCACGAGCTTGAAGTGGAGTTCCTCGGGCGCAATGATGTAGCCGATCCGCAGGCCCGGCGCGAGCACCTTCGAGAAGGTGCCGAGGTGCACGATGTGATCGGGCGCCATCGACAGCATCGTCGGCAGCGGCTCGCCGCGGTAGTTCAGCGCGCCGTACGGATCGTCTTCCAGCACCGGGAACGGGCTCGACTGCGCGAACGCGGCGAGCGCGCGGCGGCGCTCGACGGGCAGGCGGCGGCCGGTCGGGTTCTGGAAGTTCGGCTGCGCGTACAAGAGGCGCGCGCCTTGCGTGAGTTCGGGCGTGAGGCCTTCCGGCAGCAGGCCCTGCTCGTCGGTCGGCACCTGCACGTAGCGCGGCTCGTACAGCGAGAACGATTGCAGCGCGCCGAGGTAGGTCGGGGTTTCGACGAGGATCGGGCTGCCCGGATCGACGAGCGCCTTGCCGAGCAGGTCGAGTGCCTGCTGCGAGCCGGTCGTGATCAGCACCTGCGACACGCGCACGCTGTAGCGCTCGGCGATCCATTCGCGCAGCGGCAGGTAGCCTTCGGTCGCGCTGTACTGGAGCGCGGCGGCCGGCGCGTCGCGCAGCACGCGATCGGCGGCGGCGCGCATGCGCTCGGCCGGGAACGTCGCGGGGGCGGGCAGGCCGCCGGCGAACGAGATGACCTCGGGGCGTTCCGTGACCTTCAGGATCTCGCGGATTGCAGAGCTCGTCAGCTTGCGTGCGCGTTCGGAAAGCTGCCAGTGCGGCGGATGCAGGTCGCTCGGATTCATAGTCTCCTCGTTCGGATATCGTGGTCAGTCAAGAAAGGTCGTTCGGGCAAATCGCTTCGACGCTGCCGGGTGGGCAGGCACGAGCGCGATCGAGCCTTCGCGGCCGGGTGGGCAAAACCGATCAGGCAAAACGTCCATTATGGCGCAGCTGTTCAGCCGGCGCGAGCCGGTTGCGCGGCGGTGGCGACCGCCGAGCGGCGCCCGAGCACCACGGTGGCGATCACCGCGGCCGCGAACAGCCACGTCGACGGCGTCACCGTTTCGCCGAACAGCAGCGCGGAAAAAGCAATCGTGAAGAAAATCTGCAGCAGTTGCACCTGGCCGACGCGCGCGATGCCGCCCATCGCGAGCCCCGCATACCACGCGAAAAAGCCGATGAACTGCGAAAAGAGGGTCACGTAGCCGAACGCGAGCCACGTGCGCAGCGCGAGCGGGCCCGGATGCGCGGCATGCTGCATCCAGGCGAGCCAGCCGACCGGCAACACGAGGAACGGCGCCGACACGACGAGCGCCCAGCAGATCACCTGCCAGCCGCCGATCTGGCGCGCGAGGCGCGCGCCTTCCGCATAGCCGAGCGCGCCGATGCCGACCGCGACGAGCATCAGCGCATCGCCGGCCTGCACGGTGCCGCCGCCGTCGCGCAGCGCGAACGCGATCACCAGCGCGCTGCCGGCCACCGCGCTGGCCCAGAACGCCTTCGACGGCCGCTCGTGCGACAGCCATGCCGCGTACAGCGCGACGAACAGCGGCTGCAGGCCGTTGACCACCGCGCCGTGCGACGCCGGTACCGATTTCATCGCCCAGGCGGAGAACACCGGATACGCGATGATCACGCCGAGCGACGTGATCGCGAGGCTTTTCAGTTGCGCGCGGGTCGGCAGCGGCTCGCGGCGCCACCACAACAGCAGGCCGGCCGGCACCGCGGCGGCGAGCGCGCGGCCGAGCCCGTTGAGCAGCGGATGGAGTTCGGAGACGACGATGCGCGTCATCGGCAGCGTCAGGCTGAAGATCATCACGCCGATGAGGCCGAGCAGCATGCCCCGGGTTTCGCGCGAATTCATGTGAGGGGTGTCTCCGTGTTGCCGGTAATGGTGTCGTCGAGGGGGAGGAGGGCGTTCAGCGCAATGTGCGCGCGCCCTGCGGCGTGTCGAATTCGGCGACGAGCGCGGGCGGGCCGTCGGCGGCTTCGAGGTCGAGCAGGTGCGCGGCGCCGAGCCAGTCGAGTTGTTCGCGGAGCGCATCTGCACGAGGGTGGACGCCCTTGAGCGCCTTCAGCGCAACGCCGTCGCCCGGCAGCGATTCGGCCGGGTGGCGCGCGCTGTCCCACTGGATCAGCGACGGCAGCAGGCCGTCGCCCGCGCCTTGCCATGCAGGGAACGCGCCGTCGTCGGGCACCGTGAGGCCCCAGCTCAGGTCGCCGCGCCGCATCGCGACGACCGGCGGGATGCGCGCCGGGTACTGGCTCTGCCACAGCGCGAGCTGGCGCGGGCGGTCGACGCGCGCGACCCAGTGCGCGAGAAACGGGCCTTGTGCGAGCCGCGCATGCATGGCCGGATCGTCGAGGCCGAACAGCCGCGCACGCGGCGGCTTGGCGCCGTCGTCTTGCGCCGGCGCGTCGGGGTCGATCGCGATCACTTCGAGGTAGAGCCCGCCCCACGCGCCGAACAGCGCATTGTGGGTCCGCATCAGCGGGTGGCGGCCGCCGCCGGCCGGTTCGATACCGAGCGCGTCGGCAACGTGGCGGACGCCTTCGTCGAGGGTGCGCGCGGCGATCACGAGATGGTCGAGTGTCAGGGAGCGGGCTGGCATGAACGTCGGTCGGGAAGCGAAAGTGTCATGGTGGGCAGGCGATGCGCCGGGCGGTGGCCGGACCGGCCGGCGTACCGGCCGCGATGCAGGCCGGTGGGCGCGGTACCCGGTGCGGCGGGGCCAAAGCGGCGGCCGCAGGGTCGCCATGCCGGTCAACTGTAATCGTCGCTACCGGCACAGTAACGGTACAATCGGCGCGATAGCCTTCGGTACAGTTGGAGCTGCCGCCCATGTCCACCGTCCCACTCGCCCAGATTCCCGTGCCGCACGACACGGCCACGCTCACGCTCGTCGACCAGCTGGTCCAGTGGGCGCGGCGGCGCATCGATGAACGCGTGTTCCGTCCCGGCATGCGGATGCCGTCGATCCGCAAGCTCGCGCTCGACAAGAGCGTGTCGCGCTTCACCGTCGTCGAGGCGTACGAGCGGCTCGTCGCGCAGGGCTACCTCGACTCGCGGCGCGGCTCGGGCTTCTACGTGCGCGAGCGCACGGCCGCCGGCCCGCAACCGGCCGACAGCGTCGCACGCGTGGCCGAGGCCGCGCCGGTGCACAACACGATCGACGTCGTCTGGCTGCTGCGCAACATGCTGCACACCGTCAGCCCGGAAAAGGGGCCGGGTCTCGGCTATCTGCCGGGCCGCTGGCTCGACGGCGAGCTGATCACCGGCGCGCTGCGCGCGCTCGGGCGCCAGTCCGGCGCGCAAATGCTCGGCTTCGGTACCGCGCAGGGCTTCCTGCCGCTGCGCCAGCAACTGCAGACGCGTCTCGCCGAAGTGGAGATCGGCGCGAAGCCCGAACAGATCGTGCTGGTGTCGGGGATCACGCAGGCGATCGACCTGATCTCGCGGATCTACGTGAAGCCTGGCGATGCGGTGATCGTCGGCGATCCGGCCTGGTTCCAGATGTTCGGCCGCTTCGCGGCGCAGGGCGCGCAGCTCGTCGGGATGCCGTACACGCCGGACGGCCCCGATCTCGACGCGCTCGAGACGCTCGTGCAGATGTGGCGGCCGAAGATGCTCGTGATCAATTCGGTGTTGCAGAACCCGACCGGCACGTCGCTGTCGGCCGCGCAGGCGTTCCGGATCCTGAAGCTCGCGGAGGCGTACGACTTCCTCGTCGTCGAGGACGACGTGTACGGCGACCTGTGCCCGCCGAGCTATCCGGCCACGCGCCTCGCGAGCCTCGACCAGCTGAAGCGCGTGATCTACCTCGGCAGCTATTCGAAGACGCTCGCGGCGAACCTGCGGGTCGGCTATGTCGCCTGCGCGCCGGAGATCGCGAAGGCGGTCACCGACCAGAAGATGCTGGTCGGGATGACGACGCCCGAGCTGAACGAGCGCGTGCTTTACAAGATCCTGACCGAAGGGCACTACCGGCGTCACGTCGAGCGGCTGCGCGCGCGGCTCGACGGCGTGCGCGACAAGACCGCGCGGATGCTCGAGCGCACGGGGCTCGGCCTCTTCACGATGCCGGCGGCCGGGATGTTCCTGTGGGCCGACACGGGCGTCGATTCGGATGCGCTCGCGGCGGTCGCGCACGAGGCCGGCTTTCTGCTGACGCCGGGCAGCCTGTTTTCGCCGCAGCAATCGCCGTCGACGTGGATGCGCTTCAACGTCGCGAACTGCGGCGATCCGGCGCTGCCGGGGCTGCTGTCGCGTTATATCGATTCGGCCGCGCGCCGCGCGTCGTGACCCTGGGCGGCACGCCGGCCCTTGAAATCGGGCGTGCCGTCCCCAGATACCCGCGCAAACCGCTTGCGCCAGGCGGCAGCCTTTCACGGGCCGGCCGGCATCGCGCGCCACACCATTCAAGTTCAAGTAAGAGGAAACAGCATCCATGGCACATGAAACGATGAGCTTTCAGGCAGAGGTCAAGCAACTCCTCCACCTGATGATCCATTCGCTCTACAGCAACAAGGAAATTTTCCTGCGCGAACTGGTGTCGAACGCGTCCGACGCGGCCGACAAGCTGCGTTTCGAAGGGCTCGCGGACAACGCGCTGTACGAGAACGATCCGAACCTGCGCATCCGCATCGGCTACGACAAGGCCGCGCGCACGATCACGATCGACGACAACGGCATCGGCATGAGCCGCGACGAGGCGATCGCGAACCTCGGCACGATCGCGCGTTCGGGCACCAAGGAATTCTTCACGAAGCTGTCCGGCGACCAGCAGAAGGATGCGGCGCTGATCGGCCAGTTCGGCGTCGGCTTCTACTCGGGCTTCATCGTTGCCGACAAGATCACCGTCGAGACGCGTCGCGCGGGCCTGCCGGCGAGCGAAGCCGTGCGCTGGGAAAGCGCGGGCGAGGGCGATTTCACGATCGACGCGATCGAGCGCGCGCAACGCGGCACGACGATCACGCTGCACCTGCGCGAAGGCGAGGACGAGCTGCTGTCGTCGCACCGCCTGCAGTCGATCATCCAGAAGTATTCCGACCACATCGCGCTGCCGATCCTGATGCAGAAGGAAGAGTGGGATCAGGAAAAGGGCGAGATGGTCCTGAAGGACGAGGACGAGACCGTCAACCAGGCGAGCGCGCTGTGGACGCGTTCGAAGAGCGACGTCACCGACGAGCAGTACACGCAGTTCTACCAGCACATCGCGCACGACCACCAGGATCCGCTCACGTGGACGCATAACCGCGTCGAGGGCCGCAGCGAATACACGCAGCTGCTGTTCGTGCCGGCGCACGCGCCGTTCGACATGTGGAACCGCGACTATCGCGGCGGCCTGAAGCTGTACGTGAAGCGCGTGTTCATCATGGACGACGCCGAGCAGCTGCTGCCGCAATACCTGCGTTTCGTGAAGGGCGTCGTCGATTCGGCCGACCTGCCGCTGAACGTGTCGCGCGAGATCCTGCAGGAAAGCCGCGACGTGAAGGCGATCCGCGAAGGCGTGACGAAGCGCGCGCTGTCGATGCTCGAAGAGCTCGCGAACGCGGAAGACGATGCCGGCAAGGAGAAGTACAAGACCTTCTGGGGCGCGTTCGGCCAGGTGCTGAAGGAAGGCCTCGGCGAGGATCACGCGAACCGCGAACGCATCGCGAAGCTGCTGCGCTTCGCGTCGACGCACGGCGACACCGACGCGCAGGACGTGTCGCTCGCCGACTACGTGTCGCGCATGAAGCCCGAGCAGAGCAAGATCTACTACGTGACGGCCGACGCATGGCTGGCGGCGAAGAACAGCCCGCATCTCGAAGTGTTCCGCAAGAAGGGCGTCGAGGTGCTGCTGCTGACCGATCGCGTCGACGAATGGATGCTGTCGTTCCTGCAGGAATTCGACGGCAAGCCGCTCGCGAGCGTGGCACGTGGCGACCTCGATCTCGGCGAGCTGAACGACGAAGAGAAGAAGGCGCAGGAGCAGGCAGGCGAGGCCATCAAGCCCGTCGTCGAGAAGATGAAGGAAGCGCTCGGCGACAAGGTGAAGGAAGTGCGCGTCACGTTCCGCCTGACCGATTCGCCGTCGTGCCTCGTCGCCGACGACAACGACATGAGCGGCTACCTGCAGCGGATGCTGAAGGCGGCAGGCCAGAACGCGCCGGCGATGCAGCCGATCCTCGAGATCAATCCGGAGCACGCGCTCGTGAAGCAGTTGAAGGCCGACAGCGCTGATTTCGGCGACTGGTGCCATCTGCTGTTCGATCAGGCGCTGCTGGCCGAAGGCGGCATGCTCGACGATCCGGCGAGCTTCGTGAAGCGGACCAACGCGCTGCTGCTGTCGCGCGCCGCGTGAACACGCGCCTGCGATTCGACGGCGGGCAGGCTGGCTGGCGCGAGACGCCGCGGCCTGGCTGCACGCTCGACCAGCGCGACTGGCTGACGCGCGGCGGATCGCTGACCGCGCACCTTGCAAGGCTTGGCCGCGTGAATGTGCGCGTGACGCGCGAGGCCGTCGACTGTCCGTGGTTCGACGAGCCGGACGCGGTCGCCAGTGCACCGCGCGCGCCGATGTGGGTGCGCGAGGTGATCCTGTCGGTCGACGGCACGCCGTACGTCGCTGCGCACAGCATCGCGCCGCTCGCGGCCAGCAAGGGCGTGTGGCAGGCCATGCGGCGGCTGCGCACGCGGCCGCTGGCGGAACTGCTGTACAGCGATCCGCAGGTCGAGCGTTCGGCGCTCGTCAGCCGGCGCGTGATCGCGGGCCATCCGCTGTTTGCGCTGGCGAGTCATGCGCTCGACGGTGCGCGAGCACCGCACGCGTTCGCCGCGCGGCGCTCGGTGTTCCAGCGTCACGGCAAGCCGTTGATGGTCACCGAGTGCATGCTGCCGGCGCTGTGGCGTCATCTCGATGCGCACGGCGACGGGCCGCGCTCGGGCGGGCCCGGCGGAGGCGCGTGATGCTGCGGGGGTTCCCGCCGGTCGTCGCGGCGAATACGCACACGATGATCCTCGGCAGCTTTCCGGGCGAGGCGTCGCTCGATGCCGCGCAGTACTACGCGCATCCGCGCAATCAGTTCTGGCGGCTGCTCGGCACGGTGCTCGGCGAGCCCGGGCTGCACGAGCTCGCGTACGACGCGCGGCTCGCGCGCGTGCTGTCGCACGGGATCGGGATCTGGGACGTGCTGGCCGCGTGCCATCGCGAGGGCAGCCTCGATTCGGCGATCCGGCATGCGAAGCCGAACGATTTCGACGCGTTGAGGGAACATGCGCCGTTGCTGAAGCGCGTGTGTTTCAACGGCAAGACGGCAGGGCGGTTTGCAGAGGTGATCGGCGCGGCGGGGTACGACACGCTCGTGCTGCCTTCGTCGAGCCCGGCGAATGCGATGCTGTCGTTCGAGCAGAAGCTGCAGGCGTGGCGCCGGATCGGCACCTGATCGACATACCGCGTTTCGCTTGAGATTCGACCGTCGTTGCTTGGAGACGGGGGAGTCTGACGCTGCCTTCAAGCAGCGAATACGACCTCGATATGCCCCTCGGTGCCCGAATGACGGTCCGGCCCGACGACAATCTGCACATCGCGCCCAAGCTTCGCGAGACACTCCAGCATCTTTGCTTCACTCACGCCACGAAACTGCCCGCGCAGCATGTTCGATAGCTTCGGTTGCGTCATGCCGAGCACCCGGGCGGCGTGTTGCTGCGTCCACTGCCGCGTCTTGACGATCTCGCCGATCTTGGCGGCGAGTTGCGCCTTCACTTGCATTTCTTCGGCATCACGCATGCCCAGGTCGGCGTATACGTTGCCGCTGCCAGGCTCGATTTCGATCATCACAGTGCTCCTTTTGCGTGGGCTTCGGCTGTTTTCAGACGCTCGCGAACCAGATCGATGTCACGCTTCGGTGTGGCGATGCCGTGGGACGACTTCTTCTGGAAGCAATGCAGCACATAGACGGCATGCCCCAGCTTCACCGTGTACACGGCGCGGTATGTGCCGTTGTCCTCCGACTCCACGACTTCGAGCACGCCAGCGGATCCGAATCCTTTCAGTGGCTTGGCCTGGTCGTGCTTGCGTCCTGCCTGGGCCAGATACAGCGCATAGCCGAAGGTGTCCTGCACGGTTTCGGGCATCGCTTTCAGGTCCTTGCGTGCTGAACCGAGCCAGTAGAGCGGACGGGTGGCGAGATCCGTTGGCAAATTTATACCTATTTGGGTATGCGTTCAAGGTGGGGCAGGCACGGGCAGTTCGGCCTGGAAGTGACGTGCGGAGAGAGCAGGGAGCTAGCGAGCGATGTCGGTACTGTTTCGCGTTCCGCTGGTGTCAAACGGCGAGGAGGTCATGCGATATCCCGATACCTGGCAATGGCTTCGCATTTTTGTATTTGCCCGAGGTGCGCGACAAGTCGGCCATTCGGCAGATGGCAGGCGGGTGCGGGATCGGTAGCGAGGACTTGCCAGCCGCGTGGCATCGCATGGGCCGTCTCGATTCGGCGATCCGCCATCCGAAGTCGAACGATTTCGATGCGCTGAGTGCGCATGCGTCATTGCTGAAGAAGGTGGGCCTTGGCGGCAAGACGGTTTCCGACGATTCGACGGATCGTCGCTTAATCGTCCTTGCCCCAGCGCCACTTCGGCTTTTCGCCTTTCAGCCAGCACACGACCGTGAACGCGGCGACCAACGCGACGATGCATGCCGCGAACGCCAGCGGTGACTGGGCAGGCGACACGTGCGTCGCAACCACCACGATCCCGATCACAAAGAGCAGCAGGACAACCCAGCCTTGCCACGCGACCGGCAACCCCCATCCCCAGCCGTAGCGTTTCGCCGGAAACCAGATCTTCTTGTCGGTCGACTCCATGGGACCTCCTCCTCGCCAGGCGGGCACCTGATCGTATTGTGCGCCGCTATTCGATCCCGGTACGGTGCGCCGGCGGCCATGCCCGCGCCCCTTCATGCGAACGGCGACGAATCGTCCGCCGCCGTTCGCATCGACACCCGCGCGCCCGGAACACGACGCTGCGTCAGAACGTGATCGCGGCCTTCACGGACTGGACTGCCGCGCCGTTCAACAGGATGTAGAAGTCCTGCGGCGCCGTGCTGCCGGCGGGCGCGATCGCGAGCGTCGTGCCGTCGCGGATCACGGTCCCGATGTCGATCTGCCCGTTGTTCTGATAGAAGACCCGATACTCTGTCGTCGGCGCATTGAGCGCCGCGTTGGCGACCCATGCACGGACGCCCGCGAGCGTGACGATCTGGCCGTCGCTCAGGTTGTAGGTCTTGTTGTCGGCCGTGCTCGTGTACGGAAAGAAAGTTTCCAGCGTCGATGCCGTCGTGCTGCACGGCGTCGGGGTCGTGCCGGTCGTCTGCGGTGCGGCGCAGTCGCCGGTCAGCACCGTGTCGCCCACCACTTGGCGCGTGACCTTCATGTAGGCGGCGCCCGATTGCCACGTCGCCTGTTTGTCGTACAGCGACGTGCCGTTGATCGTGTTCGTGATGGCGCCGAGCGCGCTGTCGTCGAACAGTTCGGCTGGCGAGCCGGCGATCGTGCCGGACAGCGGCACGATCGTGTAGTTCGTGCCGAGAACCGTCATCGCGGCGGTATGACCGTCGGCGGCGAGATCCGTCAGCTGCACGTTCGCGCCGCTGTAGCTGACCTGTTCCTGCGTGCTCGTCACGACAGCGCCGTTGACGACATAACGCTGGTCGGCCAGCGTCGGCACGGGCAGCGACGCAGAGACCGACGACAGGCCTTTCGTCAACAGCTGAGGTCCGCCGGACGGACTTTGCGTGAGGCTTTGATCTTCCGCATAGAAATAGCTGCCCTGACCGATGCTCACCGATCCGCTGCTCGACGTGGAGATCGACAGTTGCGCGTGCAGGTAGTGCAGCCCGCCGTTGGCGGCCAGCGCGAAGCTTTCGTAGTTCTGCTGGGCGGCGCTGAGGTTGCTGGCGGGCGCACTCGATGCGTTGCTGTCGCCGCCGCCGCCACCGCATGCGGCGAGCAGCAGGGTGCCGGTCAAGGCGGCTGCGTAGCCGGCGTGTGCCAGACGTGCTTTCTGTGTCATGAGGTCTCTCATTTTTGTTTGTAATCCGTAAGATTTAAAGCACCGCGGCACGTGGCCGACGCGGGAGCATAGCGTGTCGCGGGCGCAGTGACGAGCGACAGGCGGGGCGTTTGAGGTGGCCGCCGGCATGCGCTGATTACGGAATATTTCCGGAGCGGTGCGAGCCGGTCCGTACGTTGGCGCGACGAACGGTGCGTGCGAAGGAATCGGCCCGGCGGCGAGGCTTTTTTCGCACCATCGAGCAGCGGACTTCCGACGAAGTGACACGACGGCAATGGCACCGAAGAGCCGGACGCGTGTCCGTCCGGCGGCAGAATCCCCGCGAATGCTATCCTCTCGTCCGCTAAAACCAGCTTCACCCAGCGAGATTCACACATGACCCGACTGATCAAGCGCGCGTCCGCCGAGGCGCGCGCATCCAAGCGCAGCAAGCCGTCCGCCTACAACGGCTCCGAAAAACTCCAGCCGCCGCGCGTGAAGCGCCGCCCGGAAATCGACGAACACGACGACGTGCCGGTGCTCGAAGCGCCGCGCAAGCCGCGCTTCGCGCCCGTCACGTTCTCGGAAGAGGGCGGCGTGCGCTTCCTGCATTTCGGCACCGAATGGGTGCAGGGCGCGATGCGGATCTCGAAGCCGCTGCATATCGAGCTCGAATACGCGCAGCAGATGATGGCGTGGCTGCTGTTCCTCGAAACGCCCGAGCGGATCGTCCAGCTCGGGCTCGGCACCGGCGCGCTGACCAAGTTCTCGCACCGCTTCCTGCCGCACGCGAAGGTCGAGGCCGTCGAGCTGAACCCGGCCGTGATCGTCGCCGCGCGCACGATGTTCGCGCTGCCGCCCGACGACGCACGTCTCGCCGTGCACGAAGCCGACGCATGGGATTTCGTCAACGATCCGGCCAACCGCGGCACGACGGGCGCGATCCAGATCGACCTGTACGACGCGACCGCGCGCGGCCCCGTGCTCGACAGCGTCGCGTTCTACCGCGCGGTGCGCGGCTGCCTCGCCGATGCGGGCATCGCGACGATCAACCTGTTCGGCGATCATCCGAGCTTCGTGCGCAACATGAAGCACCTGAACGCGGCGTTCGATCACCGCGTGATCGCGCTGCCGGAAGTGCACGACGGCAACCGGATCGCGATCGCGTTCTCGGGCCCCGCGCTCGACGTGTCGTTCGCGCAGCTCGACGCACGTGCGAAGCTGATCGAGGACACGCTGAAGCTGCCCGCACGCAAGTGGGTGAAAGCTTTGAAAGAAACGACCGGCGCACGCGACACCGCGTTCGCGATCTGACGTTTCATGCACCGGCGGCATGCCGGTGCAACCGCATGACAAGGGGCGGATCACCTCGGGTTCGCCCCTGCTTGACCGCGTGCCCGCGGCTCCTATACTGGCGCGAAGCCAGGGGAGCCGCAGCCTACCCGTTTTGCGCTCCTCTCGGCGCCGTACCCGCTCAACAAGATCGATAACCGGGAAAGATGAGGAGACGTCATGGCTCACGATGCCGACGCCAACCGGGCCGCCAAGCGCTGGCTCTGGCTGCTGGTCCTGCCGCTGATCGCGATGGTGTGGGTACCGTCGTACAGCAAGATCGAACCGCAATGGTTCGGTTTTCCGTTCTTCTACTGGTACCAGCTGCTGTGGGTCTTCATTAGCGCGGTGATCACCGCGTTCGTCTATTTCAAGACCAAGAACGCGTGGAAGGCGAGCGGTCCGCAGGGAGGTGCGCGATGAATCTCGGCGCAACCTTCGTCTTCGTCCTGCTGTTCATCGGCGTCACGATCATCGGTTTCCTGGCCGCGAACTGGCGGCGCGGCGATCTCGCCCATCTCGACGAATGGGGCCTCGGCGGACGCCGCTTCGGCACGATCGTCACGTGGTTCCTGCTCGGCGGCGACCTCTACACGGCCTACACGTTCGTCGCGGTGCCCGCGCTCGTGTTCGGCGCCGGCGCGATGGGCTTCTTCGCGCTGCCTTATACGATCCTGATCTATCCGTTCGCGTTCGTCGTGTTCCCGAAGCTTTGGAGCATCGCGAAGCGGCACGGCTATGTGACGGCCGCGGACTTCGTCAATGCGCGCTACGGCAGCCGGATGCTCGCGCTCGCGATCGCGGTGACGGGCATCCTCGCGACGATGCCGTACATCGCGCTGCAGCTCGTCGGCATCGAAGTGGTGATCGGCGCGCTCGGCTTCGACACGACCGGCTTCGTCGGCGATCTGCCGCTGATCATCGCGTTCGCGATCCTCGCCGCGTACACGTACACGTCGGGGCTGCGCGCGCCGGCGATGATCGCGATCGTCAAGGACATCCTGATCTACATCACGATCGCCGCGGCGGTCATCGTGATCCCGGCGAAGCTCGGCGGTTTCGGGCACATCTTCGCGAGCGTGCCGCCCGCGAAGCTGCTGCTGAAGGCACCCGACGCGATGAGCCTGAACGGCTACAGCGCATATGCGACGCTCGCGATCGGCTCGGCGCTTGCGCTGTTCCTGTATCCGCACTCGGTGACGGCCATCCTGTCGTCGTCGTCCGGCAACTCGATCCGCCGCAACATGGCGATGCTGCCCGCATACTCGTTCGTGCTCGGCCTGCTCGCGCTGCTCGGCTACATGGCGCTCGCGTCGGGCGTGAAGGACATGCCGCAGTACGCGCCGTACTTCAAGGCATTCGGCCCGAACTTCGCGGTGCCCGCGCTGTTCCTCGAGTATTTCCCGTCGTGGTTCGTCGGCGTCGCGTTCGCGGCGATCGGCATCGGCGCGCTGGTGCCGGCGGCCATCATGTCGATCGCGGCCGCGAACCTGTACACGCGCAACATTCACCGCGAGTTCGTGAACCGCAACATGTCGCACGACCAGGAAACGCACGTCGCGAAGCTCGTGTCGCTGATCGTGAAGGTCGGCGCGGTCGCGTTCATCCTCGGGCTGCCGCTGACCTACGCGATCCAGTTGCAGCTGCTCGGCGGGATCTGGATCATCCAGACACTGCCCGCGATCGTGCTCGGCCTGTACACGCGCATGCTCGACCATCGCGGCCTGCTGGCCGGCTGGGCCGCCGGCATCGTGTGCGGCACGTGGATGGCGATCTCGCTGAAGCTGGCCGGATCGATCTTCACGATCCACCTGTTCGGTCTGGCGATTCCCGGCTACGCGGCCGTGTGGTCGCTGATCGTGAACCTGGTGGTGGCGGTGGTGGTGAGCGTGCTGGTGCGCGTGATGGGCATGGCGCATGCGGAGGATCGCACGCGGCCGGAGGACTATTTCGACGTCGTCGAGGGCTGACGCGGATCGCGTGGCCGCGCAATAAAAAAGCCCGCCACCGGCAAGGTGGCGGGCTTTGTCTTTCGTGTCATCCCTGCGCGCGTTTCGCGAGGTCCTCGCGTTGCGACAGGTCTTCGACGTTGACCATCCAGTGCACGCCGAAACGATCCTTCGCCATCCCGAAGCCGAGCGCCCAGAACGTCTTGCCGAACGGCATCGTCACTTCGCCGCCATCGGCGAGCGCATTGAACAGCTTCTGGCCCTCCTCGACCGTCGCCGGATTCAGCGACAGCGAATAGCCGGCATGCATGCCGCCGCCGGGCTGGCTGCAGTCGCCGTCCGAGCACATGATCATCGAGTCGCCGATCGTGAAGCTCGCGTGCATCACCTTGTCGCCCATCTCCGGCGTCAGCGGGTAGTCGGGATTCGGCGGCGCGTCCTTGAAGTGCATCTTGAACATCGTCTTCGCACCGAGTGCCTTTTCGTAGAACTGAAGGGCTTCGTCGGCGCGACCGTAGAACGTCAGGTACGGTTGAACTTGCATCGCTGTCTCCTGTAATGGGCCGGCCTGCGCATCCGCGCGGGTTCGGCACCGTGCAAGACTGACTGGGAAAGGGGGCATCGGGAGGCGGCCGGCGCACCCGTGACGTGGATTGTAGTGCGCGTGCTTGACGATGGAATGAAAAATAAAAACGGCCGCGAACATGACGTTCGCGGCCGTGTGCGGCGTGCGTGCTGACGGCTGTTGCCAGTGTTGCTGACAGCCGCTGACGCGTGTGGCGGCTCAGCGCAGCGAGTCGATCAGCTTCTCGAGCTTCACCGCATCGGCGGCGAATACGCGGATGCCTTCGGCGAGTTTTTCGGTCGCCATCGCGTCGTCGTTCAGCTGGAAGCGGAACGCTGCCTCGTCGATCGCGACGCGCGCGGCCGGCTTGTCCTGCAGCGCTTCCGGCGACAGCTTGCGCGTGACCGTGTCGTTGCTGTCCTGCAGCTTCTGCAGCAAATCGGGACTGATCGTCAGCAGGTCGCAGCCGGCGAGTTCGGTGATCTGGCTGGTCGTGCGGAAGCTCGCGCCCATCACTTCGGTCGTGTAGCCGAACGTCTTGTAGTACGTGTAGATGCGGCGCACCGACTGCACGCCCGGATCGTTCGCGCCACCATCCTTTTCTTCATTCCACTCTGCGCCGGCCTGCTTCTTGTACCAGTCGTAGATGCGGCCGACGAACGGCGAGATCAGCTGCGCGCCGGCTTCCGCGCAGGCGGCGGCCTGCACGAGCGAGAAAAGCAGGGTCATGTTGCACTTGATCCCTTCCTTCTGCAGCACTTCGGCCGCGCGGATGCCTTCCCACGTCGACGCGAGCTTGATCAGGATGCGCTCGCGGCCGATGCCGGCGGCTTCGTACAGCTTGATGAGCTCGCGACCCTTGTCGATCGAGCGCTGCGTGTCGAACGACAGGCGCGCGTCGACCTCGGTCGACACGCGGCCCGGGATCAGCTTCAGGATCTCGGTGCCGAATGCGATCAGCAGGCGGTCGATGATGAAATCGGTGCTTTCGTTGCGATGATCGCGGACGGTTTTCTCGAGGATCGGCTTGTACGCATCCTTCTGGACGGCCTTCAGGATCAGCGACGGATTCGTGGTCGCGTCCCGCGGCTGGTATTGCGCAAGCTGCTGGAAATCGCCCGTGTCGGCGACGACGGTCGTGTACTGCTTCAGCTGGTCGAGTGCGGTAGTCATGGCGATTCGGAAGAAGGGCGCAAGGCGCCGGGTTCTCACGGGCCGCGCGAGCGCGGCGGCGAAGCGAAGCGGCGCCGGGCGCCGCCTCCGATCCGCTATTCTAGGCCCGATTCGTGTCGGGCACGTTCTGGCGTGTCCGATGGCCGCAGCGGCGGGCGCCGCGCCGCGTCACGCCGGGCGGCGCGCGTTCAGGATCACCTGCGTGACGATCCCCGCGACGAGCCCCCAGAACGCCGAGCCGATCGATAGCAGCGTGAGGCCCGATGCGGTGACCATGAACGTGACGAGCGCGGCCTCGCGCTGCTTCACGTCCTGCATCGCGTTCGCGAGCCCGCTCATGATCGAGCCGAACAGCGCGAGCGCGGCGACCGACACGACGAGCGCTTTCGGCAGCGCCGCGAACAGCGCGGCGATGGTCGCGCCGAAGATCCCGGCGATCAGGTAGAACGTGCCGCACCACACGGCAGCCGTGTAGCGCTTCGCGCGATCCTCGTGCGCTTCCGGGCCCGTGCAGATAGCGGCCGTGATCGCCGCGAGGTTGACGCCGTGCGAGCCGAACGGCGCGAGCAGCAGCGACGCGAGGCCGGTGGTCGCGATCAGCGGCGACGACGGGGTCTGATAACCGTCCGCGCGCAGTACCGCGATGCCCGGCACGTTCTGCGACGCCATCGCGACGACGAACAGCGGAATGCCGATGCTGACGATCGCCGCGATCGAGAAGGCCGGCATCGTGAACACGGGTTGCGCGAACGCGATATGAAAGCCGCTGAAGTCGAGCAGGCCGAGACCGCCGGCGACCGCCGTGCCGACGATCAGCGTCGTCACGATCGCGTAGCGCGGCGCGAGCCGCTTGACGATCAGGTACGTGAAGAACATCGCGAGTACGAGCGCGGTCTGGAACTGCGCGGCACGGAAGATCTCGATGCCGATCTCGAACAGGATGCCCGCGAGCAGCGCGGCGGCGATGCCGGCGGGAATCTTGCGCATCAGCGTGTCGAACAGCCCGCTCACGCCGACGGCCGTCAGCAGCACCGCGCAGACGACGAACGCACCGATCGCCTCGGGGTAGGGCACGCCGGGCAGCGATGCGATCAGCAGCGCGGCACCGGGCGTCGACCATGCGACGACGACGGGCGCGCGAAAGCGCAGCGACAGGCCGATCGTCGTCAGCGCCATGCCGATCGACAGCGCCCAGATCCACGACGAGATCTGCGCATCGGTGAGGTGGGCGGCGCGGCCGGCCTGGAACATCAGCACGAGCGAGCTCGTATAGCCCGTCATCATCGCGACGAAGCCGGCGACGAGTGCCGAGACGGAGGTATCGGCAAAAAAGCGGCGGCCGCCGGCGCGGCTGGCGCTCGCGGTGGGCGAGGGGTTCATGCTATCTCCGGGGGAGGCCGCTCGGACGCGGCCTTCGTGTCTGGGTGGGTGTCGTTACTTGCTGAGTGCGCGCATCGCGGTTTCGAGGCCCGCGAGCGTGAGCGGATACATGCGATGGCCGAGCAGGTCGCGGATCACCGCGACCGACTGCCGGTATTCCCATAGCCGCTCGGGCTCCGGGTTCAGCCATGCATGATGGGGGAACTGGTCGGCGAGGCGGCGCAGCCACACGGCGCCGGCTTCCGGGTTGTTGTATTCGACCGAGCCGCCGGGCTGCAGCACTTCGTACGGGCTCATCGTCGCGTCGCCGACGAAGATCAGCTTGTAGTCGGGCGTGAACTTGTGCAGCACGTCCCACGTCGCGGTGCGTTCCGAGTGGCGGCGGCGGTTGTTCTTCCACAGGTGGTCGTACACGCAGTTGTGGAAGTAGAAGAATTCCAGGTGCTTGAACTCGGCCTTCGCGGCCGAGAACAGCTCTTCGGTGCGCTTGATGTGGTCGTCCATCGAGCCGCCGACGTCGAGCAGCATCAGCACCTTCACGTTGTTGTGGCGCTCGGGCACCATCCGCAGGTCGAGCCAGCCCGCGTTCGCGGCGGTGCTGCGGATCGTGCCGGGCAGGTCGAGCTCCTCGGCCGCGCCTTCGCGCGCGAAGCGGCGCAGCCGTCGCAGCGCGACCTTGATGTTGCGCGTGCCGATCTCGACGGAATCGTCGTAGTCGCGATACGCGCGGGCCTCCCACACCTTCACCGCGGTACGGTTGCCGTTCGACGGGCCGCCGATGCGCACGCCTTCCGGGTTGTAGCCGCCGTGCCCGAACGGCGACGTGCCGCCGGTGCCGATCCACTTGTTGCCGCCCTCGTGGCGTTCCTTCTGCTCGTCGAGCAGTGCCTTCAGGCGCTCCATCAGCTTGTCGAGCCCGCCCATCGCCTCGATCTGCGCCTTCTCCTCCGGCGACAGCTCGCGCTCGAGGCGCTTTTCGAGCCAGTCGAGCGGAATGTCGAAGGCTTCGGACGGCAGGGACGATACGCCGTGGAAATACGCGCCGAACGCCTGGTCGAACTTGTCGAAGTACTGCTCGTCCTTGACGAGCGTCATCCGCGCGAGGAAGTAGAACGCGTCGATCGACGGCGAGATCAGCCCGGCCTTCAGCGATTCGAGCAGCGTCAGGTATTCCTTCACCGAGACGGGCAGCTTGGCTGCGCGCAGCGCGTAGAAGAAATTGAGCAACATGGCCGGGCCTTCGCGGATGGGGGGAGGATTACCGGTTGTGCCGGTTCATGTAGACGAGCCGTTCGAGCAGGCTCAGGTCCTGCTCGTTCTTCAGCAGCGCGCCCGCGAGCGGCGGCACGATCTGCTTCGCGTCCACGCCGCGCAGCGCGTCGGCCGGGATGTTCTCGGCGAGCAGCAGCTTCAGCCAGTCGAGCAGCTCGGACGTCGACGGCTTCTTCTTCAGGCCCGACACGCCGCGCAACTCGAAGAAACTCTCGAGCGCCGCGCGCAGCAGCTCCTCGCGGATGTCCGGGAAATGAACCGCGACGATCTTCTGCATCGTCGCCGGGTCGGGAAACTGGATGTAGTGGAAGAAGCAGCGGCGCAGGAACGCGTCGGGCAGCTCCTTCTCGTTGTTCGACGTGATGATGACGAGCGGGCGGTGCTTCGCGCGCACCGTTTCGCGCGTCTCGTACACGTGGAATTCCATCCGGTCGAGCTCGCGCAGCAGGTCGTTCGGGAATTCGATGTCGGCCTTGTCGATCTCGTCGATCAGCAGCACGGTCGGGCGCTCGGTGTCGAACGCCTGCCACAGCACGCCCTTGACGATGTAGTTCGAGATGTCCTTCACGCGCTCGTCGCCGAGCTGCGAGTCGCGCAGCCGCGACACGGCGTCGTATTCGTACAGGCCCTGCTGCGCTTTCGTGGTCGACTTGATGTGCCACTGCAGCAGCGGCATCTCGAGGGCCGCCGCGACTTCCTCGGCGAGCATGGTCTTGCCGGTGCCGGGCTCGCCCTTGATCAGCAGCGGGCGTTGCAGCGTCAGCGCGGCATTGACCGCGAGCTTCAGATCGTCGGTGGCGACGTAGTGCGAGGACCCTTCGAAACGCATGGCGGCGCTCTTCTCAATCGGGAAAAAAACCCAGTATAAGTCAGAAGGGCTGTGCGGTTGGGCCGCGCCCGCGTATCGTTGCGGGACTGCGGCGGGGCGAAGCGGGGCGCCTTATGGACGCGTTCCCCGCCGACGCGGTACAATCTGGCCGTTTTTTTTGGCCTGCGTGGCGATCCAAGAAGCAAAACGGCGCGGGCCGTTGCCGCTTCGGCGCCAGTTTCCCCTCAAGCTAGGTTACAAGAGCTATGAACAAATTCGTCGGCAAACACGTCGTTGTCGCAGCGCTCGTGGCGCTCGCGGGCAGCGCGCAGGCGGCCGGTGTGGTCGGCAACCCGAAGGACGGGGCGAGCAAGGCCGCCATGTGCATCGGTTGCCACGGCATCCAGGACTACCGCGCGGCGTACCCGGAGGTCTACCGGGTGCCTGTCCTCGGCGGCCAGAACCAGCAATACCTCGAGAACGCGCTGAAGGCCTACCGCAAGAAGGATCGTCACTTCCCGTCGATGAATGCGATCGCCGGTTCGCTGACGGACCAGGACATCGCGGATCTGTCGGCGTACTACGCCGCCCAGAAGGCCGACTCGAAGGACAACCCCTACAAGTAAGCGCGCGCCGCCGATCTCTCCGGCGGGACAGGAGCATTCATGAACAACGCATTCAAGACGGCGGCGGTTGCACTGGCGGCCGGCCTCGCGATCGGTACCGCGCACGCGGCGGACACCACGAAGGGCAAGGAACTGGTCGAATCGCACAACTGCGCGGCCTGCCACGGCGCGCAGATGAACAAGCCGATCAACGCCGAATATCCGCGCCTCGCCGGCCAGCATGCCGACTACCTCGTGTGGGCGATGCGCCAGTACCAGATGGGCCTGACGAATCCGCTGCTCGGTCGCAACAACGCGATCATGCAGGCACAGGTGCAGAGCCTGTCGGTCAGCGACATGAAGGACATCGCGGCCTACATCGAGTCGCTGAAAGAAACCGATCTCGTGTTCAAGAAGTAAGCGCGACGGGCCCGACAGGCCCGCGCAGCGAAAATACCCCGCCGAGGCGGGGTATTTTTTTGTCCGCGATCCGGCGCCCGTGGGCCGGTGCCGTGGCGCTCAGTCGCGCGATGCGCGGCGCAGGATGCGCTGCAGGTACGCGTCGGTATCGGGCGGCGTGCCGGTGCGCTGCGCTTCCCAGATCGTCTCGCCGAGGCATTCCATGATCGAATGCTGCGCTTCGTGGGTCGAGTCGAGCTTCGCCGCCAGCTTGTCGTGCGCGACGCGGGCCGGTGGTCGGCGCCCGCCACCGGCGCCAGGGAACGGGTAAGCGCGGGCTAGGCTCGCTGCTGTCGCGCCGTTACACTCCGACGATTTCCGTCGCCACGCCGTTTGTGCCCGTTCCGTCATGACCGCCACCGCCCGCCCGTCGTCCACCGCCCTGCAGGGCACGCTCTACGTCGCGTTGTCCGCCGCTGCGTTCGGCGCGATGGCGATCTTCGGCCGCTACGCGTATGCGGCCGGTGTCGACGTGCTCGGGCTGCTGATCGTGCGCTTCGCGATCGGCGGCGCGGTGCTCGCCGCGATCGCACGGCATCGCCGCGTCGCGTGGCCGCGCGGGCGCGCGCTCGCACCGCTCGTGGCGATGGGCGCGCTCGGCTACGTCGGGCAGTCGTTCTGCTATTTCAGCGCGCTGCAACACGCGCAGGCGAGCCTCGTCGCGCTGCTGCTGTACCTGTATCCGGCCTTCGTCACGCTGCTGGCCGCGTGGTGGCTCGGCGAGCGCCTCACGCGCGCGAAGGCCGTCGCGCTCGTGCTGTGCATCGCGGGTTCGGCGCTGATGGTCGGCGGCGGGCATGGCGAGCCGCTCGGGATCGCGCTCGCGCTGGCCGCCGCGGTGATCTATTCGCTGTACATCGTCGGCGGCACGAAGGCGACGCGCGGCGTCGATCCGCTCGCGACTACCGCGATCATCTGCCTGTCGGCGACCGCGACGCTCGTGGCGATCGCCGTCGTGCGGACCGCGGCGTTCGGTGCGCCGCCGCGCTGGCCCGCGACGGCGGGCGGCTGGGCGTCGATGCTCGCGATCGCGCTCGTGTCGACGGTCGCCGCGATGCTCGCGTTCTTTGCCGGGCTCGAACGGCTCGGGGCCGCACGCACGTCGATGCTGTCGACGCTCGAACCGGTCGTGACGGTCGCGCTCGCGGCGCTGCTGTTCGGCGAAGCGCTGTCGCCGCTGCAGTGGGCGGGCGGGGTCGCGATCCTTGCGGCCGTGCTGGCGCTGGTGCGCGCGGGCGGTGCGGCGGCTGACGACGCGACCGCGACGTCCAACGCGTAGTCAGGAAGGGGGAAAGCGGGGCGGCGGCGCGGGTGACTACGCGCGGTCGCGGCTGCGGCTTGCAGGCGGAACCACCCCCGATAGGGTGTGCATCGAGCGTCCGGCCGCATGGCGCCGGGCGGTCTGCGACACGTCAGCCGCAGTTGCGCGTCACTCGTTCGGCGGCGGTGTCTTCGGCCTGAATTCGCACAGCGGCTCGATCACGCAGTGCCAGCATTCGGGCTTGCGGGCCTTGCACACGTAGCGCCCGTGCAGGATCAGCCAGTGGTGCGCGTCCTGCAGGAATTCCTTCGGCGTGAACTTCTCGAGCGCGGCCTCGACGGCCCGCACGTCCTTGCCCGGCGCGAGCCCCGTGCGGTTCGCGACGCGGAAGATATGCGTGTCGACCGCGATCGTCGGCTGGCCGAACGCGGTGTTCAGCACGACGTTCGCGGTCTTGCGGCCGACGCCCGGCAGCCCTTCGAGCGCTTCGCGATCGGCCGGCACTTCGCCGTCGTAGCGGTCGAGCAGGATCCGGCACGTTGCGACCACGTTCTTCGCCTTGGTCCGGTACAGGCCGATCGTCTTGATGTACTCGGTGACGCCTTCTTCACCGAGTGCGACGATTTGTCGCGGGGTGTTCGCGACCGGAAACATCTTCCGCATCGCCTTGTTGACCGATACGTCGGTCGCCTGCGCGGACAGCATCACGGCGATCAGCAGCTCGAACGGCGTCGAGTATTCGAGCTCGGTGGTCGGATGCGGATTGAGGCTCTGCAGCGTTTCGTAGATCGCGCGTCGTTTGCTGGCGTTCATGGAGCGTTCTGGTCGGGCGGTGCGGACGGGCCGCCGGGGCCGTCGTTGCCTGCGTCGTTCTCTTCGTCGTTGCCGCTCGCGGCCGCCGCTTCGGCGTCGCGTCGGGCCTGCTGTTCGGCGAGCCGTTGGCGGCGCGCCTCGGCCGCGTCGATCTGCGCCTGGACGGCTGCGCTCACGCCTTCGGTGTTCTTCGGCCCGGCGCCTTGCCCGGACAGTTCTTCCTTCTTCTTGCGCGCGCGTTCGAGCGCGGCGGCGATGATCGCGCGCTTCTTTGCTTCGGCGTCGTCTGCGGCCGGTGCGGCTGCCGGCGTGGCGGAGGGCGTTTCCGCTGGTGCCGCAGCCGGCTTCGCGGCAC
>NZ_JAAGPM010000121.1:0-23477 GCF_017104865.1 Burkholderia sp. Ac-20349 | reverse complement strand
TCGAACTCGAGTTCGGCCAGGTCGAAAAAGTTTGATCCCGATTCGGTGGGCAGCCTCGGCTGCCCACCTTCGCGCTTACGGCCCGCGTCATGGCCGTTGAGGAGCGTCAGTAGCCAACGGCGAAAGCACCGCGGTGCTCGCGCATTTCCGCGAGCGCGACGGCCATCTGTCCGCGAGCGGCGCCGATTTGCGCACGATCGGCTTCGCGACCGACCGGCTCGGCATCGCCGACGCGGCGACTGTCGACCTCGACACGATTCCCGGCCTGCGCTACCGCTACGACGCGGCACACCAGAGCGTCGACCTGCAGATGCCCGATACGCTGCGCCGCCCGTACGCGGTCGACAGCCGCGCATTGCCGGCCACACAGGTGGCCAGCGCGTCGCGCGGCGTCGCGATCAACTACGAGGCGTACGCACAGACGATCGGCGACCGGCAGTTCTCGCTCTACACCGACGTGCGCTACTTCGACCCGAACGGCGTGTTCAACACCACCGGTACCGCGGCCTTCTACAATGGCCAGCGGCGCTATACGCGCTTCGATACGTCGTGGAGCCGCTCGGACCCGGCGCGGCCGAGCACGACGCAGATCGGCGACACGATCTCGGGATCGCTCGCGTGGACGCGCTCGGTGCGCGTCGGCGGCTTCCAGTGGCGCAGCAACTTCGCGCTGCGGCCCGATCTCGTGACGTTCCCGATCCCGTCGCTCGCGGGCTCCGCGGCCGTGCCGTCGGCGGTCGACCTGTACATCAACAACGTGCGCCAGTACACCGGCAACGTGCCGAGCGGCCCGTTCATCATCCACGACGTGCCGGGCATCACCGGCGCCGGCCAGGCGACCGTCATCACGCGCGACGCGCTCGGGCGCACCGTCGCGACGTCCGTGCCGCTCTACGTCGATACGCGCATGCTGTCCGCGGGGCTGTCGAGCTATTCGTTCGAAGCCGGCTTCCTGCGCCGCAACTACGGGCTGCAATCGTTCGACTACGACGCGCGGCCGGCCGTCAGCGGCTCGATGCGGCGCGGCGTCACCGATGCGCTGACCGTCGAGGGACATGCGGAAGCGACCGGTGGCGTGCTCAACGCCGGCGTCGGCGCGCTGATGCGTGTCGGCTACGCGGGCGTCGTGAGCGGCGCAGTCGCGGGCAGCGCCGGCCGCTATCCGGGCACGCAGGTGAGCGTCGGCTATCAGCTGATCGAACCGCGCTTCTCGATCAATGCGCAGACGATCCGCGCGTTCGGCCGCTACGGCGACCTCGCGTCGCGCGACGGCGCGCCGGTGCCGTCCGCGACCGACCAGGCGACGCTCGCGCTGCCGTTCATGCACCGCCAGACGCTGTCGCTCAGCTATATCGGCTTCCGGCTGCCGCAAGGCCCGAGCGCGCGGATCGGCACGGTGTCGTACACGCTGAGCTTCGGCGATCTCGCGTCGCTGAGCGTGAGCGCGTACCGCGACTTCGCGCAGCAGGGTGCGAACGGCGCGTTCGTGTCGGTGAACATCGGGCTCGGCCGCAACACGTCGATCAATGCGACCGTGGGCCGCCAGCGCGGCCAGTCGAACTACACGGTCGACGCGAGCCGCCCGCCCGACTACGACGGCGGCTGGGGCTGGGGCGTGCAGACGGGCGGCACGGGCGCGGTGCCCTACCGACAGGCGCAACTGCGCTATCTCGGCCATGCGGGCGAAGTCATCGCGGCCGCGCAGAACATCGACCGGCAGACCGGCGCATCGCTCGACGTCAGCGGCGCGCTCGTCTTCATGGACCGCAGCGTGCAGTTGTCGCGCCGCATCGACGACGGCTTCGCGCTCGTGTCGACCGACGGCGTCGCAGGCATTCCGGTGCTGCACGAGAACCGCGTGATCGGCACGACCGATCGTGCGGGGCACCTGCTCGTGCCCGACCTGAACGCGTACCAGAACAACCAGATCGCGATCGACTCGATGAAGCTGCCCGCCGATGCACGGATCGCCCGCACATCGATGACGGTCGTGCCGCAGGCGCAATCGGGCGTCGTCGCGCATTTCGGCGTGTCGCGCTATCGCGCGGCGTCGGTGATCCTGCGCGACACTGCCGGCCGCCCGCTGCCGGCCGGCGCGCACGTGCATCACGCCGAAAGCGGCGCGGACACGATCGTCGGCTTCGACGGGCTCACGTTCATCGACGGACTGAAGGAGGACAACCATCTCGTGATCGATTACGGCACGCAGCGCTGCGTCGCGGAATTCGCGTTCACGGCGCCCGGCAACGGCACATTGCCGACCATCGGCCCGCTCACCTGCCAGGCCGCGCCATGAGGCTCGCGCTACTCCTCTTCGTCGCATTCGCCGTGTGGTGCGGCGTGCCGCGCCACGCGCACGCCGAGTCGTGCACGGCCACCGCGTCGACGGTGAGCTTCGGCTCGGTCAGCCCGATCTCGCGCGCGTCGGTTGCCGCGACCGGCACCGTCAGCGTGACCTGCACCTGGTCGGCCATCACGCTGACGCCGAACGTGCTCGTGTGCCTGAATCTCGGCGGCACGAGCCCGCGCAGCCTCGTCAACGGCAGCAACGCGATGCAGTACGACCTCTATCTCGATGCCTCGCATTCGGTCGCGTGGGGCTCCGTCTATTCCGGCACGACACCGGCATCGGTGACGCTCGTCAAACCCGCGCTCGGCACGAGCGCGACCGCGACGGTCACGGTGTACGGACAGATCGCCGCGAACCAGCCGACCGTGCCGACGACCGGCAACAGCACCACGACCTACTCGCAGCAGTTCGGCGGCAACACGACGTCGGTCAACACGGGGTTCTACCTGCTCGGCGCGCCGACCTGCGCGTCGCTGACGTCGCCGAGCGGCACCTTCCCGTTCGGCGCGACGGCGAGCGTCGTCAACAACTGCAACATCAGCGCGACCCCCGTCAGCTTCGGCACCGCGAGCGTGCTGTCGGGCGCACTCGCGGCGACCGGTTCGATCACCGCGCAGTGCACCAACGGCGACGCGTGGAAGATCGCGCTGAACGGCGGCAACAGCGGCAACGTGACGGCACGCCAGATGCAGCGCAGCGGCGGGGGCGGCACGATCGGCTACGGGCTTTACACGGATGCCGCGCGCTCGATCGCGTGGGGCGACGGCACGGGCGGCAGCTCGACGGTCACGGGTGTCGGTACGGGGACATCGCAGGTCGTGACCGTGTATGGCGCGGTGCCGGCGCAAACGACACCCGCACCCGGCAACTACAGCGACACGATCACCGCGACGATCAGTTTCTAGCGTTCAATGGCGTGCGCGGAGCGCATGCGCCGCGCGCCGCGTTCAGAACGTGACGGTCCAGGTGGGCAGCGCGCCCGCGCCGATGCTGCGCGGCGCCGACCGCACATCGGGCAACGGCGCGTGACTGAGCACGAACGGCGTGCCGTGCGCGCAACGGACGCTCGGCATGTCGGCATCGGCGGCCTGCGGCATGCCGGGGCCGATCGTGCAGATTTCCGGAATGGTGAGACTGACGCGCAGTGGAATCGACGGCTCGGCCGCGCTGACGAGCGACCCTACGCCCAGCGCCGCGAGCGCGATCGCACCGCGTCTGATTTGGCCGGCTGTCATCGTGCGGCCCTCCTTCGTGCATCCATCCAGCATATGCGCGAATTATCGGCATGCGTGCGGAAATCTTGAATCCGCACGCACGCGATCGGGCCCCGCCGTGCCGGTCAGCGCGCGGCGCCGAACCCGCCGAAAAACGCACGCGCGTTCGCGTCGAGGCTGTCGAGGTGATAGCCGCCTTCCTGCACGATCACCGTCGGCAACCCGAGTGCGCCGATCGCACTGCCGAGCCGTCCGAAACCGTCGGTCGTGACGGCCACCTGCGATTGCGGATCGTCCTTGTAGATATCGAAGCCGAGCGCGAGCACGAGCGCATCGGGCTGGAACCGGGCGAGCGCGCGCAGCGCGTCGTCGAGCCGCTCGAAGAACGCCGACTCCGGCGCGCCGTGCGGCATCGGCAGGTTCAGGTTGAAACCGTCGCCGGCCCCCGTGCCCGTCTCTTCCTCGTAGCCCGCGACGACCGGGTAGAAGTTGGTCGGGTCGCCGTGGATCGACACGTACAGCACGTCGTCGCGGCCGTAGAAGATCTCCTGCACGCCCTGCCCGTGATGCATGTCGGTGTCGAGGATCGCGACCCGACGATGGCGGCCGAGCAGCGACTGCGCCGCGATCGCCGCATTGTTCAGATAGCAGAAACCGCCGGCCGCGTCGCGGCGTGCGTGGTGACCGGGCGGCCGGCACAATGCGTACGCCTCGCGCGCGCCGTCGTTGACGTCGGCCGCGGCTGCCAGCGCGCCCTGCGCGGACCAGTACGCCGCGCGCCACGTGTTCGCACCGACCGGGCAACTGCCGTCGGCGAGGTAGCGCGCGGCTTTCGCGAGCACGCCGCGCAGCGGGTTCGGATCGCGCACGAACACGTTCGACATCACTTCGTCGCCCCAGTCGTCGGGCATCTGCTTCCAGTCGCGGTGCGCTTCTTCCAGAAAGCGCAGGTAGTTCATGTCGTGCACGGCCGCGATCGGCGCGGTGCCGCGGTCGGCCGGCTCGCGCACGTCGAAGTCGAGCGACCGGACGGCCGCGACGAGCCGCGCCGCGCGCTCGGGCACTTCCTGCGGTTCACGCATCTGGCCGCGCGACAGGTAGCTGCGCGGATGGTGCAGCAACTGCTCGGGATGGAAATAGGTTTTCATCGTTCGCCCTCGTCGGTTTTTCGATTTGTCGGTTGATCGGTGTGCCGAGTCACGCATCCTGCGTCGCGGCCGCCACGGCAACGCGCGCCTCAACGCCGGCGCGCGCGAGCACCGCATGAAGCAGTACGTTCGTGCCGCGCGTCACGTCGGCGGGCAGTGCATCCTCGGCTTCGTTGTGCGACAGGCCGTCGACACACGGGATGAACACCATCGCGGTCGGAACGCAACGCGCGAGCAGAATCGCGTCGTGCCCGGCGCCGCTGACGATCCGCTCGTTCGTGTAGCCGAACGCGGCGGCCGCCTGCGCGACCCGCTCGACGCAGTCGCGATCGAACGGCGTCGCCGGGCTGCGCCAGCAGGTGTCGATCGCGACCTGCACGCCACGCGCGGCGGCGACGCGTGCGCACGCATCGCGCAATTCGCGCTCCATCGCATCGACTTGCGCATCGTCGTGATGGCGCAGGTCGACCGTGAACGTCACATCGCCGGCAATGGTGTTGCGCGATGCGTTGCGGATGCCGACCTGCCCGATCGTCGCGAGCCCGCGCGGCGCATGACCGGCGACGATCCGTTCGAGTTCGAGCGCCATCTGCGCGCTCGCGAAATACGCGTCCTTGCGATACGGCATCGGCGTCGTGCCCGCATGCGCCGCCACGCCCGTCACGGTCACGTCGAGCCAGCGGATCGCCTGCCCACCCGTGACGATGCCGATCGTCGTGCCGTTCGCCTCGAGTACGGGGCCCTGTTCGATATGTGCTTCGAAGTACGCATCGACCGCGCCGCCCGTCGCGCGCGTGCCGCGATAGCCGCATGCGTCGAGGGCCGCGCCGAGCGTGACGCCGTCGGCGTCCTGCTTGGCCAGCGCATCGTCGAGCGGCAACGCGCCGGTGAAGACGGCCGAACCGAGCATCGCCGGCGCGAAGCGCGCGCCCTCCTCGTTGGTCCACGACACGATTTCCAGCGGCTTGTCGGTCGAGATGCCCGCGTCGTTCAGCGTGCGCACGAGTTCGAGCGCGGCGAGCACGCCGTAGACGCCGTCGAAGCGGCCGCCTTCGGGCTGCGTATCGAGATGGCTGCCGATCAGCACCGGCGCGGCCTGCGCATCGACGCCGTCGCGCCGCGCAAACAGGTTGCCGACTGCGTCGACGCTCACCGTCATCCCCGCGTCGCGGCACCACTGCGCGAACAGGTCGCGCCCGCGACGATCGTCGTCGGTGAGCGCGAGGCGCCGCACGCCGCCGCGCGGCGTCGCGCCGATGCGCGCCATGTCCGCCAGGCTCTGCCACAAACGGGCGCCGTCGATTTCCAGCAGGTCTTTCATGTGCACTCCGGATGAATTCGTTCGTTGAAGGTCACTGCGAGCCGAACGCTTCGGCAGTGGCCGGCCGCGCCGCGCGGCGCGCATCGAGCGCGACGATGCAGAGCAGCGAGATGCCGGCGAGACACGTGTAGAACACCGCGAGCGGCCACCACTGGCCCGCGAAGCGATGCGCGAGCCACGTGCCGACGAGCGGCGTCAGCCCGCCCGCGAGTGCGCCGCAGATCTGGTAGGCGAGCGAGATCGCCGAATAGCGCACGTGCGCGGGGAACACCTCGCTCACGAAACCCGCGATCACCGAATAGAAGCCGGCCATGCAGACCACCGCGAGCGCGATGCCGGCGATCAGCGATGCGGACGTGCCGCCCTGCACGAGCATGAACATCGGATACGGCGACAGCATCGCGAGCAGCGCCGCGAGTTTCAGGAAGCGCGCGCCGCCGATGCGCTCGGCGATCCACGCGGCGATCGGCTGCGCGAAGAACTGGATGATCGCGACCGCGAACAGGCTGTCGAGAATCAGCGAACGCGAGACGCCGACGTACTGCGTCGTGTACGCGATCATGAACGTATTGGTGAAATAGACGCCCGCGATGCCGATCGTGTTCGCGCCGATGCAGAGCGCCACGAGCCCCGATGCGGAGCGGAACACTTCCGCGACCGGCAGCTTCACGGTGCGGTTGGTTTCCTTCACGCGCGCGAATTCCGGCGACTCGTTCACGCCGAGCCGGATCAGGATGCCGACCACGAGCAGCACCGAACTCGCGAGAAACGGCAGGCGCCAGCCCCATGCGAGGAAGTCGGCCTTGTCCATCGACGTGACCGCGCGAAACGCGATCAGCGACAGGATCAGCCCGGCCGGGCTGCCGAGCTGCGCGAACGACGCGAAGAACGTGCGGCGCCCCTGTGGCGCATGCTCGCCCGCCATCAGCACCGCGCCGCCCCACTCGCCGCCGACCGCGATCCCCTGCACCACGCGCAGCGCGACGAGCAGCACCGGCGCGAGCATGCCGACCTTCGAATAGTCGGGCAGCAGCCCGACGCACACGGTCGCGACGCCCATCATCATCAGCGTCGTCATCAGCGCCTTCTTGCGGCCGATGCGATCGCCGAGATGGCCGAAGATGATGCCGCCGAGCGGCCGCGCGAAGAAGCCGACCGCGAACGTCGCGAACGACGCCATCGTGCTGACGAAGCGGTCATGCGACGGGAAATAGAGGTCGCCGAACACGAGCGCGGCGGCCGTCGCGTAGATGTAGAAGTCGTACCACTCGATCATCGTGCCGATGAACGCGGCCGTCGCGGCGCGTCCCGGCTGGCGGGCGGAAGGAAGGGACTGGGTCATGCGGGCTCCTGACGCGCGCCACTGCGGGGCGACGCGCAATATCGTGTGACGGCCGTCTGTCGCGGCCTTGCGCCGCACGTTGCGGCAGCCCCTCCTTTATCGGCGACCGCAAATCATTAGTCAAATTTCAAGTTATTATTCGCCGTATAAATTCAACTAATGTCCACCTCGACGCCTCGCCCGGAGACCCGATGCGCCCCGACCTCGCCCCGTTCCTGAACGACCGTCTCGACTGGAACCTGTTGCGCACCTATCTGGTGATCATCCAGGAGCGCAGCGTGAGCCGCGCAGCCGCGCGCCTGCACGTGACGCAGCCGGCCGTGAGCCAGGCATTGCGGCGGCTCGAGGACACGCTCGAACGCAAGCTGATCGAGCGGCGCGGCACGCACTTCGCGCCGACACCGGCCGGCGAAGCCGTCTATCGGATCGCGAGCGACATCTACGGCGGCATCTCGCGCCTCGAAACCGAAATCGACGACAGCACGGCCGACCTGACCGGTTCGATCCGGCTGCTGACGGTGAGCCGCATCGAGTCGCCCGTCTACGATGAATTCCTCGCGGAATTTCATCGCGCGTATCCACGCATCGACCTGCAGATCGAGGTGATGCGCTCGTCGGACATTCTGTCTTCGCTGCTGCAGAAGACGGCCACGGCCGGGCTCGGCCTGTGCCGCACGCCGCACGACAAGCTGGAGATGCGCTGCTTTCTGCGCCAGCGCTATGCGATCTACTGCGGCCGCCATCACCGGCTGTTCGGGCAGACGCAACTGCGGATGGACGATCTGCTCGCCGAGAATTTCGTGTCGTTCACGAGCGACCAGATCGGTGACAGCCTGTCGCCGCTCACCGTGTTTCGCGACCAGCGGGGCTTCACGGGACGCATCGTCGCGTCGTCGCCGAGCCTCGATGAAGTGCGGCGGCTAATCTTCGCCGGCTACGGGATCGGCTGCCTGCCCGAGCACATCGTGCGCGACGACATCGCGCAACAGCGGCTGTGGCGGCTGCCGCCCGACGACGGGCTCGTCGATGTCGACGTGTTCCTGCTGTGGCATCGCGATCGCAAGATGAACGCGGCCGAGCACGCGTTCCTCGACGCGATGGAGCGCTGCATGCAGCGCTTTTCGCTCGCGGAGCGGCTCGGCAAGTAACGGCGCGAACGCGCCTGCGGAAAGCGCCGGGCACACACGGCCCGGCGCGTCGGCCTCGTCAGAACCGATGCACGATGCCGAGCTGCACGCCGCGCGCATTCGCCCCCGGATACGCGAGCGGCAAGCCGGGGTTCGCCGCGCCGGCAAGCGTATAGCCGGCCTGGTTGCGGTTGCGCAGGTACGACAGCGCCCCATAGAAGCTCGTGCGCTTCGACAGGTCGTACTCGTACATCAGCCCGAACTGGTCCGCGTTGTTGCCCTGCGACGACTGGTCATGCAGATACGCGTAGCCGAGCGCCACGTAGTTCGCCGGATTGAACTGGTACTTGACCGACAGCCCGTACACGCGCGAATCGATGCCGAGATCGGCCCACTTCACCGCGGAGAAGCCGCCGTACACGGTTGCCTTGCCGATCTCGTACGACGCACCGGCCATGATCGTGCGATCGGTGGTGGTCGCCGTCGCGTTCTTCAGCCACTGGCCCGCGACGAATGCCCCGAACGGCCCGTGTTCGTAGGTCAGGTCGACCTGCTGGCTGGCGCCTGCCGAGCGCACGCCGCCCGCATCGCCGAACCCGAAGTACACGCCGCCCTGGAAGCCCGCGATCTCCGGGCTCTGATACGACAGCGTATTGCTGGTGCGGAACGCGAACACGGTCAGGTTGTCCATGCCGGACGCCTGCGTGACGCCGCCGAACGCATCCTGTCCGCCCTGATCGTTGAACAGCGGCGAATTCTGGCGGCCCGCGCGCACCTTGCCCCACTGCCCCGCGATGCCGACCCACGCCTGCCGGTTGAACAGGCTGCCCGAACTCGCGAGCGAGCCGTCGTTCGGGTTGAAGCCGTTTTCCAGCGCAAACTCGATCTTCTGCCCACCGCCGATATCCTCGCCGCCCTTCAGCCCGAACCGGCTGCCCCACTGGCCGCCCGAACCGATCGCCGCCGTGTAGCCGTTGCCCGTATTCACGTACTGCGCGAATTCGTCGATCACGCCATACAGCGTGACGCCGTCCTGCGCGAGCGCGGCCCCCGATCCGGCAACGCACGCCGCCGCCACCGTCATTCGAATACCGGCGTGCACCATCCGCGCCCGGGAATCGCTCCCGCGGGCTGCCATTTGTTTAGTCATACTATTAAATTGTCCGAGAATGAAACGACACCGCGCACGGCAGTCGCGCCGCACCGGCATCGCGGGAAAGGAAACGTGGGGAGGCGCCCGGCGCAGACAGCGCCCGGCTCGCGCGGCATTCAGGCCGGCAGCTGGCCGGCCCGATGCGCGTGACGTGTCGTCAGTGGTGAACTTCGCCGCGTTCGAGCGGCAGGATCAGGCGTTCGGGAATGCTGCGGCGCGATGCACGCGCGCCGATGTAATACAGCACGGCCGGCACGACCAGACCGAGGATCCACGAGATATCGGTGCCGCCGAGCGCGTCGACGAGCGGGCCCGTGTAGATGTGCGTCGACATGAACGGCAACTGCACGAGGATGCCGACCACGTAGATCGTGATCGCCATCACGTTCCAGCGGCCGTAGCGGCCGTCCGGATCGGACAGCGCCGGCACGTCGTAGCGCGAGCGCGTGAAGCAGTAGTAATCGACCAGGTTGATCGCGCTCCACGGCGTGAAGAACGCGAGCAGGAACAGGATGAACGCGGTGAATTCCTTCAGGAACGAATGGCGGCCCGCGAGCGCGATGAGCGTCGATATGCAGATCATCCCGAAGATGTAGACGAGGCGGCTCTTCGACGACACGGCGCCCTTGCCGCGAAAGCCGCTGATGATCGTCGCCATCGACATGAAGCTGCCGTAGGCGTTGAGCGCCGTCACCGTCACCTTGCCGAACGCGATGCTGAAGTACAGCAGCGCGGCCACGGCGCCCGCCGAGCCGAGGCCGACGATATACGACACTTCATGGTGCGCGAACTGGCTGCCCGCCAGCGCGGCCGCGAACACGCCGAACACCATCGCCGCCTGCGCGCCGATCACCGAGCCGAGGCCGACCGCGACGAAGGTCGCGACCGACGACGTCGAGCGCGGCAGGTAGCGCGAATAGTCCGCGACGTACGGGCCGAACGCGATCTGCCACGACGCGGACAGCGACATCGCCAGCAGAAAATTCGCGAGCGAGAAATGCTTGTTCGCGAGCAGCGCGCCGATATCGTGGTTCGCGAACAGCTGCGTGAACATGTAGACGAACGCGATGATGCCGACCACGCTTGCGATCCGGCCGACGGCATGGATCGCGCGATAGCCGAACACGGTCAGCACGACGATCACGGCCGCGAACAGCAGGATGCCGACCGCGTCGTCGACGTGCAGCAGCTGCGCGACGGCCTGCCCGGCCAGCACCGAGCCGCTTGCGGAAAAGCCGATGTACATCAGGCACACGAGCACGATCGGGATCATTGCGCCATAGACGCCGAACTGCACGCGGCTCGAGATCATCTGCGGCAGCCCGAGCTGCGGCCCCTGCGCGCCATGCAGCGCCATCACCGCGCCGCCGATGAACTGGCCGAGCAGCAGCGCGACCAGCGACCAGAACACGTCGCCGCCGAGCACGACCGCGAGCGCGCCGGTGACGATGGCCGTGATCTGCATGTTGGCCGACAGCCACAGGGTGAACTGGCTCAGCAAGCCGCCGTGGCGCTCGGTGTCGGGGATGAAGTCGATCGAACGTACCTCGATCAGGCCGCCGGCTTTTCCACTGGGATTCGTTGACACGGGGAAATCTCCAAAATACTCAGGATCACAAATTGCTTGAACGAGACGGGAATCTGCGAGCCGCCCTTTCGGCTCGGCGGATGCGGGGCGCCGTGGATCGCCGGCATGCGCCACGCACGCACGGTCTGCGCACTGGCGCGCAAGCGGCACGACGTGTGCCGACGTTGCCAGCGGATGATCTTGTATATACAACTTGCCAGATATCGGTGATTACCCGGTATCGGCCGATATTCATAATTGTCCGAACAATCGGGATGCGCTCGATGTATTCAGCTGAAAGTAAGGCGTCTTGAAAATGAAAGGTCAGCCGCTCGCGGGCGGGACCTGCTCGGGCTCGGCCGTCATGTCGGCGGCGGAAAGCAGGTTCAGCATGCGCCGCGCGGCCTCGATGTCGCGCGCGTGCAGCCATTCGTCGTAGTCGTCGTGGCGCAGGATCACGACGCCCCGCTTCTCTTCGCCGGGCCGATGCATCCGCGCGAACAGCGGGTGCGTGTCCGCGTTGACCGTGAGCATCGCCATGCCCACGCGTTCGCGGCCGTCGGCGCCTTCGTAGCGCCGCCAGATGCCGGCGACGCAGCACGGTTGCCAGCCGTCGACACCGATCCGGTGCCACACGTTGCGCCCGGTTTCGTAGCACGGCTCGAAGATCCAGCGCACCGGAATCAGGCAGCGCTGGCCGGTGCGCCACGCGTTGCCGTAGAGCCGCGACGAGCCGACCGTCTCCGCCCGCGCGTTCACCGTATCGAGTTTCTTTTTCTTGCGGCCGTGCTCGTCGACCCGCTCGGGCTGCATGAATTTCGGCCAGAAGCCGAACACGGCCGCGACGACCTCGAGGCCGTCGCCATCGGCGCGCGCAACCGGCGCCGCATAGTCGGGATACACGTCGGGCGCCCACGGGTCGCGGCGGAACAGATCGCCGATGCCGATCTTCAGTTCGCTGATGCCCGGGTCTTCATCGGGGGCGCGGTAGTGGGTGCACACGGCTCGGCGGACGATGGAAGCAATGGTTCCATCGTAGGTCAGCGCCGGTTCCCCGGTCGGGTCATTGTTTGGTATGACGAAACAGTTTTACGACTCGATGACGCGCCGGGAGCGATCCGGTGCCAACCGTTACGCGTGCGGCCCGATCCGCAGCGTCAGGATTTCGTCGCCCGCGTCGTCGAGCGTCCCCGTCGGCGTCCAGCCCAGATGCCGGTAGAACCCGTGCGAGCGCGATGCCGGATCGGTCGAGCACCCCAGGAACAATGACGTGAAACCGGTCGCCGCGAGCGCGTCGATCACCTGCCGCAGCAGCCGCTTGCCGATCCCTGCCCCCTCGTACTCGGGCAGGATCGCGAGCACGACGATCTCGCCCGAATCGGTGTCGCCGAAGCAGTAGCCGACCATGCGCCCGTTCGCGCAGCAGACATGGCCCGAGAACAGGCCATCCCGAATCCCGTCGCCCCAGCTTTCGACGGTAATGCCGAGGTCGCGCAACTGCGCTTCGGTGAACGCGTTCTCGCGCGTCTTGCCGCGCAGTGCGATGCTCGCGGCCGCATCGTCGGGAACGGCCTCGCGCCAGGTGAGTTCAGTCATCGTTCGATTTTTCCAGGGTCCGCCGCCGGCGCGACGCATACAGGCAGATCAGTTCCAGCGCGATCGTCGCGCCGGCCAGCGACGTGATTTCCGCATGATCATACGGCGGCGACACTTCGACCACATCCATGCCGACCAGGTTGATGCCTTCCAGGTGACGCAGGATCTCGAACGCCTGATGGCTCGACAGCCCGCCCGAGACCGGCGTACCCGTGCCCGGCGCGAATGCCGGATCGAGGCAGTCGATGTCGAACGTCAGGTACACGGGATGGTCGCCGACCCGCTCGCGAATGCGCGCGGCCACCGCCGCGGGCGTCGACGCATGCACCTGGCGCGCGTCCTGGATATCGAAGCCCATCGGCTCGTCGTTGGTCGTCCGGATGCCGATCTGCGCCGACCGTTCGGGCACGACCCACCCTTCCCGCGCCGCGTGATAGAACATCGTGCCGTGATCGATGCGCTTGACGTCGCGGTCGGGCCACGTGTCGGTATGCGCATCGAAATGCACGAGCGACAGCGGCCCGTGCACTTTCGCATGCGCCTTCAGCAGCGGATACGTGATGAAGTGATCGCCGCCGAGCGTCAGCATCGCGCAGCCGCGCGCGAGGATCGCATCGGCATGCCGCTCGATCGCGCCCGGCACCGATTCGGGCTGACCGAGATCGAACGCGCAATCGCCGTAGTCGACCGCGGCCAGCACGTCGAACGGATCGAACGACCACGGCCACGGGCGCTCCCACGCGATGCCCGTCGATGCGATCCGCAGCCCGCGCGGACCGAAGCGCGTGCCGGGCCGATGCGATGCGGCGGAATCGAACGGCACGCCGGTGATCGCGAGGTCGACACCAGCGAGGTCGCGGCTGAAACGCCGGCGCATGAAGCTCGTCGCGCCCGCGAAGGTCGGTTCGGCCTGCGTGCCGTAGAGGCTGTCGCGCGTGAAGGCGAAATCGTTCTGGCTCATCGTCGGATTCCTGTCTGAAGGGGAACGGCCACACGGCTGGCGACCTCGTGCCCGATTCTGCCGCGACGGCATCCGACGAAAAATATGAACTAACATAAGCCGACTTCACGAAATGCGATGTATCGCCATGCTGACCCGATTGAGAGACATGGATTTGCAACTGCTGCGGCTCTTTCTGACGATCGTCGAAAGCGGCGGCTTCAGCGCCGCGCAGGGCACGCTCGGGATGGCGCCTTCGACGATCAGCACGCAGATGGCCAAGCTCGAGACGCGTCTCGGGTTCCGGCTGTGCGATCGCGGCAAGAGCGGCTTCCGGCTGACGCCGAAGGGCGAACGCGTGCTGCAGTCGACGCGGCGGCTCCTGCACGCGATGGACGTGTTCACGCGCGATACGCAGCACGTGTCGGGCACGTTGCTCGGCGAACTGCGCATCGGGCTGTCCGAGCGGCTCGCACCGGACATCGTCGAATCGATCGCGGCGGCCGTCGGCGGCTTCCGCGAACGGGCGCCGGACGTGCTGATCGAAATGGTCGCGAACCCGCCCGACGAACTGGAGCGCAGGCTGCTGAAAGGCGAACTGCAACTCGCGATCGGCTACTTTTCCGGCCACCAGGCCGGCCTGCACTACACGCCGCTGTTCGTCGAGCACCAGTCGCTGCACTGCGGCGCCCGGCATCCGCTGTTTGCGAAGCAAACCGTGTCGGTCAACGACATCGCCCGCGCGAGCAACGTCGCGCGGCTCTACAAGACGAACGCGTCGGGTGCGGCGCCGCGCAACGCGCAGCCGACCGCGTTCTCCGAGAACGTCGACGCCGACGTGATCTTCATCCTGTCCGGCGCGCATGTCGGCTTCCTGCCGGACCACGTCGCGGCGCCGTGGGTTGCCGCGGGAAAGATGCGCCGACTGCTCGCGAGCAAGCTGAGCCACACGGTCGAATTCCAGCTCGCGACACCGAGGAACTGCGACGGCAGCGAAGCGCTGGAGGCGTTCGCGGCAGCGCTCGCCGAACAGTTCGGCGGGCTCGACGGTTTCGCGGGTCAGTGACCGGCGCGGGCCATCCGTTTTACGTCAGGCAAGCTGGTCCGACGCGATGACCTGCACGCCCGGCCGCGCGTCGATTGCCGCGTCGAGCATCGCGCGGGCGATCCGCGACGCGGGATTCACGCGCCACTTCGCCGGCAACACGGGGCCGGCCAGGTTCAACGCGAACACCAGCAGCCGCTCGCCGAACCTGAATTCGTCGCGGCTGCCGCCGATCAGGCCGGGCCGCACATACGTGAGCGACGCGAACCCGACGCCGGCAAGCGCCTGCTCGACCTCGCCTTTTACGCGGTTGTAGAAGATGCGCGACGCCGGATCCGCGCCGAGTGCGGAATTCAGCACGTAAGCCGACGTGCCGTAGCGATGCGCGAGCCGCGCGACCGCGAGCGGATAGTCGTGGTCGACGCGCTGGAATGCCGCCTTCGAGCCGGCCGCCCGCATCGTGGTGCCGAGCGTGCAGATCACGGCATCCGCATGCCACCAGTCGGCCACATCGGGCAGACGATCGAAATCGACCTCGAGCGCGCGCATCTTCGGGTGCGGCGACAACGGCCGGCGCGCGAGGACGATCACCTGATCGACCCGCGCATCGGCGAGCGCGACTTCGAGGACGTGGCGCCCGACGAGTCCGGTCGCGCCGACGAGCAGCAATTTCATATCCGGTTCTTCCGTGTGGAGCCTGGGCCGGCAGGCGCGAACGGCCCGCCCTCCGGCTTCCTACATGATCGTCGGCCGCCTCGGCGCCGGCAACCTTTCAACATCTCTAAAAGTTACAGGACACGCTTGTTTCGGTGCGCAGCCCGCTACGACCGTGCCGTCTCCTGGCGCGACAGGCTCGGCGCAACACCCGTCCAGCGCTTGTACGCCTGCGAGAACGACGACATGTCGCTGAATCCCAGTTCCTGCGCGATTTCCTTGATCGACAGCCGCCCTTCGGCAATCAACGCCTGCGCGCGGGTCTTGCGCACCGTGCTCGAAATATCCCGAAAGCACGCGCCCTCTTCCTGCAGCCGGCGCTTCAACGTGCGCTCGCTCGTGTTGAGCAGCGTCGCGATGTCCTTCAACTGCGGCGGCCGGTCGAACGGGCGCGTAGCCAGGTATTCATTGAGGAACGATACGAGGTCGACGCGCGTCCGCCGGCGCGTGACCAGCTCGGCACACATGCGCTCGCACATCGCCGCGGTCGCGGCATTCGCCTGCGGCAACGGCCGTTCGAGATGCGCATGCTCGAACGTGAGCGTGCTGGCGGGCTGGCCGTGCCGGATCTTCGCACCGAGCACCGGCTGCGTCGGGTCAGGGCCGGGGCCGGGGCCGGCGCCATACGCGAGATCGAACGTCGCGAGCTCGAACGCGCTGCCGATCACGTCGCGCAGCACGCGGCACGTCGCGCCCATCGCACGCTCGACGAAAAAGCGCTGCACGTCCGCGGCGAGCTCCGGCGACGCGTCGAACCGAATCGCGTCGTGCGGCCCGACCCGGCGGAACGTCATCCCGACGAACGTATAGGTCAACGCCAGATAGCGGCCCGCGAGCGCGACCGCGTCCATGCCGGTCGCGCTGCTCAGGAGCCCGTACCCGAGCAGCCCGTAAGCCGAAAGCTGGTACGACAGGCCGACCTTGAGGCCGACGCCGGCCTCGCCGGCGGTCAAATCGAGCAGGTTCGACGCAACGGCCAGCTCCTGCGCGGCCAGCACCGTGAAATCCGGGTCGGCGAGCTGCTTCAGGGTGAGCTGCGACCCCTTGAGCAACGCCTGCGGCGCGATCTTGCGGTCGCGCCCGAATTCGATCATCAGCAGGACGGAAGCCGGGCTGCGGGCAAAGTTCCAGACATTCATCAGACGCCTCTCGACGTGGGTTGGCCTAGATTCTAAAGCGGTTGGCCTGCCCCAGCATGGATCGCACGAGCCCGCGCGCCGATGATGAACGACATCGCAACCCGCACGGCGTCGATCACCATGAAGCGCTCTTCACTCTTTCGCCCGGCCTGCACTTTATTGCTGGCCGCCGGCCTGACGGGCGCACCGCTCGCACCGGCGCGGGCCGACGATGCCGTTTCGCCCATTCCACCGGAGTCCGCCACCATGCCCAAGACCTACGCAGACCAGCCCGTCTGGCGCGACATGCAGAAATTCCTTCCGACCGACTTCCAGTGGAAAGACGGCCAGCAACCGACGGAGGAATGGTGGTCGTGGCACGGCCATCGCATGCATCTCGACACGTACCGCAACCCGCAAGCGCGCGTGAAGGTGATCCTGTTCCATGGCGTGGGCACCAACGGCCGGCAGATGTCGATGATTCTCGGCGAGCAGCTCGCGCGCCGCGGCTACGAAACGATCGCGGTCGACATGCCCGAATACGGAATGACCGAGGTCGCCAAGGGCGCGCTGGTTCGCTACGACGACTGGGTGCGCGCCGGCAGCGATCTGATCGACGCGGAGCGCGCGAAGGACGACCGGCCGATCGTGCTCTACGGGCTGAGCGCGGGCGGCATGCTCACGTATCACGTGGCCGGGCTGAACGGCAAGGTCGCGGGCATCGTCGGCATGACCTTCCTCGACCAGCGCCTGCAGCAAGTGCGCGACGAAACCGCGCGCAACGTGTTCATGAGCCGCGTCGGCGGCACGATGATGCATCTCACCGCGATGACGCCGCTGAAATCGATGCGCGTGCCGATGACGCTCGCCAGCAAGATGTCCGCGCTCGTCAACGACCCGGATGCGCTGAAGGTGTGGCTGTCCGATCGCACCTCCGCCGGCAACGCGATGACGATCGCGTTTCTCGATTCCTACATGTCGTACCGGCCGGCGGTCGAGCCGGAGGATTTCGCCGTGTGCCCGATCCTGCTCACGCAACCGGCCGCGGACCGCTGGACGCCGCTGCATCTGAGCGAACCGTTCCTGCAACGCGTGCGGAAGGTGCCGGTGAAGGTCGTCATGCTGGACAACGCGGGCCACTATCCGCTCGAGCAACCGGGGCTGTCGCAGATGGTCGAGGCGATCGATGCGTTCTATCGCGAGGTGACGGCGCAACGCGTCGACCTCCGCGCGCCGTCCTGACGAATAGTGCACGCGCCGGTGCGAAAGCCGGCACCGCAAAAGGAAAGCCGCCGATGCGCATGTTGCGCATCGGCGGCTTCGTGTCACGCGTGGTACGCGTCAGACGTGCAACGCGTGCCCCAGCGCGCGCAGCGCGGCTTCCTGCAGCGCTTCGCCGAGCGTCGGGTGCGCATGGATCGTGCCGCCGATGTCCTCCAGCCGCGCGCCCATCTCCAGCGACTGCGAGAACGCCGCGGCCAGCTCCGACACGCCGCGCCCGACCGCCTGCCAGCCGACGATCAGGTGGTTGTCGCGCCGTGCGACGACGCGCACGAAACCGTCGGTCGCCTGCAGCGTCATCGCGCGCCCGTTCGCCGCGAACGGGAACGACGCGCTCACGCAATCGACATCGGCCGCACGCGCGTCGTCCGGCGACCAGCCGGCCGTGACGATCTCCGGATCGGTGAAGCACACGGCCGGGATCGACGCGGGCATGAACTTGCGCCGCTTGCCGGCGATCAGCTCGGCCACCATTTCGCCCTGCGCCATCGCACGATGCGCGAGCATCGGCTCGCCGGCGACATCGCCGATCGCCCAGACGTTGCGCATCGACGTCCGGCATTCGTCGTCGATCCACAGCGCGCGACCATTGCGATCGAGCGGCAGCGACTCGAGCCCGAAGCCGTCGACGCGCGGCCGGCGGCCCACCGCGACCAGCACGCGATCGGCCTGCAGCGTCTGCTCCGCGCCGTCGGCGGCCTGCACGCGCACCGCGCCGTGTTCCGCGAGCCCGAGCACCTTGTGACCGAGCAACAGCCGCACGCCCAGCCGCGCGAGCGAATCGGCAACCGGCCGCGCGAGTTCGGCATCGTATGCGGGCAACACGCGCTCCGCCGCTTCGACGACGCTCACGTCGACGCCGAGCTTGCGATAGACGATCCCGAGTTCGAGCCCGATATACCCGGCTCCGACGACGACCAGCCGCTTCGGCAACGTCTCTGGCGACAGCGCTTCGGTGGACGACACGACATGCCCGCCGAACGGCATCGACGGCAGCGCGACCGGTTCGGAACCGGTCGCGAGCAACAGGTGCTCGCAGCTGATTCGCGTGGTGTGGCCACCGGCGACGACGTCGACGGTCTTGCCGTCGACCACCTGCGCATCGCCGTGCAGCACGCGCACGCCGTTCTTCTTGAGCAGTGCGCCGACCCCGCGCGTCAGCCGGTCGACGATGCCGTCCTTCCATGCAACGCTTTTCGCGATGTCGATCTCGGGCGTGCGCACGCGGATCCCGAGTGCGCCCTCGCCCGCGTGGCCGCGGGCCTGTTCGAATGCGTCGGCCACGTGGATCAGCGCCTTCGACGGAATGCAGCCGATGTTCAGGCAGGTGCCGCCGAGCCGGTCGCGCTCGACGAGCACGGTCGGAATGCCGAGCTGGCCGGCGCGAATCGCGGCGACGTAACCGCCCGGGCCGCCGCCGATCACGAGCAGCGTGGTGTGTTCGTTCTTCATTGCGTTATCACTCCACGAACAGCAGTGCCGGGCGCTCGAGCACCGCGCGCACGGCCTGGATGAATTCGGCCGCGTCCGCGCCGTCGACGACGCGATGGTCGAACGACGACGACAGGTTCATCATCTTGCGCGCGACCACTGCGCCGTCGCGGATCATCGGCCGCTCGACGATCCGGTTCACGCCGACGATGCCGACCTCGGGATGATTGATGACCGGCGTCGACACGATGCCGCCGAGCGCGCCGAGGCTCGAAATCGTGATCGTCGAACCGCTCAACTCGTCGCGCTGCGCGCGGTTCGTGCGCACGGCGTCCGCGAGCCGCGCGATTTCGGCGGAGATCGACCACACGTCGCGCGCTTCGGCATGACGCAGCACGGGCACGGTCAGGCCGCCGTCCGTCTGGGTCGCGACGCCCATGTGCACCGCACCGTAGCGCGTGACGACACCCGCTTCGTCGTCGAAGCGCGCGTTGATCTGCGGGAAGTCGCGCAACGCGATCACCATCGCGCGGATCAGCAGCGGCAGCGGCGTGAGCTTGCCGCGCGCGTCGCCGTGGCGGCGATTCAGTTCCGTACGCAACGATTCGAGCTCGGTGACGTCGATCTCCTCGACGTAGCTGAAGTGCGGAATGCGGCGCTTCGCTTCCTGCATCTTGCGCGCGATCGCGCGCCGCAGGCCGATCACCGGCACGTCGGTCTCGTCGTTGCGTTCGCCATAGCCATGCGCGTGCGATCCGCGCACCGCACCGCTGCCGGTGCCCGCATACGCATCGAGGTCCGCGTGCAGGATCCGCCCGGCTTCACCGGTGCCGCGCACATAGCGCAGCTCGACGCCCATGTCCCATGCGCGCTGACGCACGGCCGGCGACGCGAGCGGCCGTTCGCCCGGCGCGAGCGCCGCGCGCGGCGGCACAACGTGCTCCGTGCGCTCGGCGTGTTTCGCGCGACGCGGCTCCGCGGGTGCGTGCTTCGCAGCCGGCTTGGCGGGCGACTCCGCCGGCGCGTCGGCCACGGCCTTCGACGGCGCCGCAGCGACCGGTGCGGTTTCTACCTTTGATTCCCGCACCGGTGCGCCGGCCTTCAGGTTGCCGTCGCCTTCGACCTCGAGGCGAATCAGCTCGCTGCCGACCGCCATCATCTCGCCGATCCGGCCGCCGAGTTCAAGCACCTTGCCCGTCACCGGCGACGGAATCTCGACCGCCGCCTTGTCGGTCATCACATCGGCGAGCGGCTGGTCTTCCTTGATCGTCTGCCCGACTTCCACGTGCCAGGCCACCAGCTCGACCTCGGCAATCCCTTCGCCGATATCCGGCATCTTGATGACATGAATCCCCATCTCAGGCCTCCATCACGCGTCGCAACGCTTCACCGACCCGGGCCGGGCCCGGAAAGTACGCCCACTCCTGCGCATGCGGATACGGCGTATCCCAGCCCGTCGTGCGCTCGACCGGCGCCTCGAGGTGGTAGAAGCAATGTTCCTGGACCAGCGACACCAGTTCCGCACCGTAACCGCAGGTACGCGTCGCCTCGTGCACCACGACGCAGCGTCCGGTCTTGCGCACCGACGCGACGATCGTGTCGAGGTCGAGCGGCCACAGCGTGCGCAGGTCGATCACCTCCGCGTCGATGCCCGTCTCCTCGGCTGCGGCAAGCGACACGTGCACCGTGGTGCCGTAGGTCAGCACGGTCACGTCGTTGCCGGGCCGCACCACGGCGGCCGTATCGAGCGGCACCGTGTAGTAGCCCTCGGGCACCGCGCTGGCCGGATGCTTGAGCCACGACGTGACGGGCCGATCGTGATGGCCGTCGAACGGCCCGTTGTACAGCCGCTTCGGCTCGAGGAAGATCACCGGATCGTCGTTCTCGATCGATGCGATCAAGAGCCCTTTCGCGTCGTACGGATTCGACGGCATCACCGTGCGCAGCCCGCACACCTGCGTGAACATCGCCTCCGGGCTCTGGCTGTGCGTCTGGCCGCCGTAGATGCCGCCGCCGCAGGGCATGCGGATCGTCATCGGCGCGATGAACTGGCCGGCCGACCGATAGCGCAGCCGCGCGCCTTCCGACACGATCTGGTCGGATGCCGGGTAGAAATAATCGGCAAACTGGATCTCGCACACCGGGCGCAGCCCGTACGCGCCCATCCCCACCGCCGCGCCGACGATCCCGCTTTCGGAGATCGGCGCATCGAACACGCGCGACTTGCCGTATTTGTTCTGCAGTCCTTCGGTACAGCGGAACACGCCGCCGAAATAGCCGACGTCCTGCCCGAACACGACCACGTCGCTGTCGCGCCCGAGCATCACGTCCATCGCCGAGCGCAGCGCCTGGATCATCGTCATCGGCTGCGTTGCCGAGCCTGTCTCTTGTTGCGCCATGATCACGCTCCCAGTTCCTGGCGCTGACGGCGCAGGTGCGCGGGCAGCTCCTTGTACACGTCGTCGAACATCGAAGCCGGCGACGGAATCCGGTCGTCGGCCAGCGTGCCGTATTTCTCCGCTTCCTTCTGCGCGGCGATCACCTCGGCCTCGAGCTCGGCCGTCAACGCTTCATGCGCGCTGTCCGACCAGATGCCCTTGACGATCAGGTGGCGCTTGAAGCGCTCGATCGGATCGCCGAGCGGGAAATGGGACCAGTCGTCGCTCGGCCGGTACTTGGTCGGATCGTCCGACGTCGAATGCGCGCCCGCACGGTAGGTCACCCACTCGATCAGCGTCGGGCCGAGATTGCGGCGCGCGCGTTCGGCCGCCCAGCTCGACGCCGCGTAGATCGCGAGGAAGTCGTTGCCGTCGACGCGCAGCGACGCGATCCCGCAGCCGACGCCGCGCCCCGCGAACGTCGTGCCTTCGCCGCCCGCGATCGCCTGGAACGTCGAGATCGCCCACTGGTTGTTGACGACGTTCAGCACGACCGGCGCGCGGTACACGTGCGCGAACGTGAGCGCGGTGTGGAAATCGGATTCGGCCGTCGCGCCGTCGCCGATCCACGCGGACGAGATCTTCGTGTCGCCCTTGATCGCGGATGCCATCGCCCAGCCGACCGCCTGGATGAACTGGGTCGCGAGGTTGCCGGAAATCGAGAAGAAGCCCGCGTCGCGATCCGAATACATCACGGGGAGCTGGCGGCCTTTCAGCGGGTCGCCTTCGTTCGACATCAGCTGGCAGATCATGCGCTCGAGCGGCACGTCGCGCGCGATCAGGATGCTCTGCTGGCGGTAGGTCGGGAAGCACATGTCGCCGTCGCGCAGCGCCATCGCGTGCGCGGTGCCGATCGCCTCTTCGCCGAGGCTCAACATGTAGAAGGAGATTTTCTTCTGACGCTGCGCGATCATCATGCGCGCGTCGAAAATACGGGTCTTGAGCATCGCGCGCAGGCCGGCGATCAGCCGCGCATCGTCGAGATCCGGTGCCCACGGGCCGACGGCCTTGCCGCTGTCGTCGAGCACGCGCACGAGGCTGCGGGCGAGATCGGCGGTGTCCGCCGCGGCAACGTCGATCGGCGGGCGGCGAACCGCACCGGCCGGCGATAGATGCAGATAGGAAAAGTCCGTCTTGCAGCCCGGGCGCCCGGTGGGCTCCGGCACATGCAGACGCAATGGCTCTGACAGGCTCATCGTGTCGTCTCCACGCTCGATTGTGTCTCACGCTGATTAGGAACGCGCGGCCGGTTGCCGGCCTGCACGCTGACTGGCGTGCGGATAGGCACGTCAATCTTTTTAATTTAGGCAATATGGGGCCAGCCGTCGATGACCAACCCGCTCGACTGCGGTGAGCAAATTTGCCATGTCGGGTGCGGGAGGGCCGGCGGGCCTGCCGGGCGCGGCGGGTGGACACGGGTTGCCGCGGCGGAGCGAACCGGGGACGGACGGGAATTTACGGGTGCGGGTGCGGGTGCGGGTGCGGGTGCCGGTGCCGGTGCCAGTGCCGGTGCAGCCAGCCAATGGCGAAGTCGGAAGGCAACGTCCGCATGCGGCTCCCGGAATGGGGGTGTCAGGATTTCCGTGTTCAAGGCGGGTTGAGATTCACACGGATGGTCGAACGAATCGATCCTCGTAAAGGATGGCGAACTGGTTCATAGCCGCCTTCCAGTCATGAGCAGCACGCCCCCAA
>NZ_JAAGPM010000120.1:0-24210 GCF_017104865.1 Burkholderia sp. Ac-20349 | reverse complement strand
CCCATCGAATCAGGATTATTGGCGTCCTATAAATGGAGTTACAATGCGCCCGTTTTCAGGCCTGAATGGCTTTGAAATCGGGTTTTGGCAAGGCGCGCTCTCGAAGACGGGCGGCGGCGTGCTCGCGCCGGTGACGACGACGCTCGGCGCGCTGGTCAAGTAAGCGGCCGGCAGGCACGGCGCCCGCATCGTCGACGACGATCGGGCGCCGTGCCTCTGCCTCTGCCTCTGCCTCTGCCTCTGCCTCTGCCTCTGCCTCTGCCTCTGCCTCTGCCTCTGCCTCTGCCTCTGCCTCTGCCTCTGCCTCTGCCTCTGCCTCTGCCTCTGCCTCTGCGGAAGCCTCAACCTCGACCCGCATCTGCCCGCTTCCCCCACCCCGCGATCCCTACCTTTTCCCGACAGTTCGCCTCCAGCAAGCCATCGAAATCGGTCCTGAAAGCAAGACACGTTAAAATCTCACCTCGCGTGGTGCGCCGCCCGCACCCGCCATCCATCGCCAGCCGCGTGCCCTCGGGCCGCCCCCGACCCATGGAGTGAGTGTCAATGAGCGGCGGACTTCCGTTTCCCGCATCCCGCAAGTCGTTTCCGTCCTCGACGGTCTTCCTGATTCTCGCCGCCGCCGTGCTGCTGTCCGGCTGCGGGCTGCTGCCGGTCCAGAATCCGCCGGCGCCGATCAGCGAGGCGCTCGTCGAGCCCGTCGAGGAAACCGCCGGCGAACCGCTGACGATGCCGCCCGTGCCGGCCCCGACGCGCCCGGAGGAACCGGAAGCGCCGAAGAAGCCGCACCACGAAGTCACGCGGCCGAAGCCCGTGCAGCGGCCCGAATCGCCGACACCGCCGCCGCCTCCGCCCGCGCCGATCGTCGCGACGCGCCCGCTCGACCGCACCCAGATCCATGCGCTGCTCGACAGCGAAGTCGCGCGACGCAACGGCAAAGTGATCGGCCGCGCGGTCGACATGGTGACCGACGCGAGCGGCAAGCCGCGCGAGATGATCGTCAACCTGCAGGGCTTCATGGGCGTCGGCGACCGCAAGGTCATCTTCCCGTGGAACGTGTTCCGCTTCACGCCGGGCGGCAAACAGGAGCCGATCGTGCTCGACGTGCCGTCGGGCGACCTGCCGCCGGCCGCACGGCCCAAGGCCGTGCCGCTGTCGGGTTCGGCTGCGGCCTCGCCCGCAACGAGACTCGCGCTGCTCGACAGCGACGTCGAGCGCCCGAACGGCACGAAGATCGGCCGCGTCGTCGACGTGCTGATCGACCGCGCCGCGCAGCCGCAGGCGGTCGTGCTCGACCTCGGCGGTCTCGTCAATACCGACCGCCGTTCGATCGCCGCGAGCTGGGGCGCGCTGCGCTTCGTCACGCGCGACAAGGCGCTGCGCCCGCAGCTCGACCTGAACGACGCACAGATCAAGGCATCGCCGCCCTACGCGGCCGACAAGCCGATCGTCGCGGTCTACCCGCCCGTTACCCCGGCACCGATGCCGGCTTCGTCTGCGAGTGCGACCCGATGACGATCAAGCATTCCGTCAGCGTACGCAGTCTCCGGTCCCTCGACTGGCTCAACTTCTTCGTTGCAAACGTTCAAACAGGGTTCGGTCCGTTCATCGCGTCCTACCTCGCGTCGCACAAGTGGACGCAGGGCGAGATCGGCATGGTGCTGTCGATCGGCACGATCAGCGCGATGGTCAGCCAGGTGCCCGGCGGCGCGGCCGTCGATGCGCTGAAGAACAAGAAAGGCGCGGCCGCGTGGGCCATCGCGGCCATCATCCTGTCGGCGGTGCTGCTCGCGTCGAGCCCGACGATCGTGCCGGTGATCGCCGCCGAGGTGTTCCACGGTTTCGCGAGCTGCATGCTCGTGCCGGCGATGGCCGCGATCTCGTTCTCGCTCGTCGGCCGCGCCGACCTGGGCGACCGGCTCGGCCGCAACGCACGCTGGGCGTCGATCGGCAGCGCAGTCGCGGCGGGCCTGATGGGGCTCACCGGCGAATACTTCTCCGCGCGCGCGGTGTTCTGGCTGACCGCCGTGCTGGCGCTGCCCGCGCTGTTCGCGCTCGCGATGATCCAGCCGACGCACGAGGTGATTCCGCAGTCGTCGAAGCCCGACGAGCACGACAACCACGACGAAGCCGGCGAACGCGAAACGCTGCTCGAACTGCTGCGCGACCGCCGGATGCTGATCTTCGCGGCGTGCGTGGTGCTGTTCCACCTGTCGAACGCGGCGATGCTGAACCTCGCGGCCGGCGAAGTCACGGCCGGGATGGGCGAGAACGTGCAGCTCGTGATCGCCGCGTGCATCATCGTGCCGCAGGCGATCGTCGCGATGCTGTCGCCGTGGGTCGGCCGCTCCGCGCAACGCTGGGGCCGCCGGCCGATCCTGCTGCTCGGCTTCTCGGCGCTGCCGGTGCGCGCGCTGCTGTTCGCCGGCGTGAGCAGCCCGTACCTGCTGGTGCCCGTGCAGATGCTCGACGGCATCAGCGCGGCGGTGTTCGGCGTGATGCTGCCGTTGATCGCGGCCGACGTCGCGGGCGGCAAGGGCCGCTATAACCTGTGCATCGGGCTGTTCGGGCTCGCGGCCGGGATCGGCGCGACGCTCAGCACGGCCGCGGCCGGCTACGTCGCCGATCACTTCGGCAACGCGGTCAGCTTCTTCGGGCTTGCCGCCGCGGGCGCGCTCGCGGTATTGCTGGTCTGGCTCGTGATGCCGGAAACACGCGTCGACAACGGCGACACGGCCGCCGACGAACCGGCCGCCGCCTCGCCCGAACAGGCGCACTGAGGCCCGCGCGCCACCGTTACCCGCTTCTTGGCCAACGCATGATGGATACGATCAGGACACTCAACGAAGCCCGCCAGCAGATCCAGCAGTCGATCTTCGATCTGTTCAAGGGGCTGTCATTCAGCGAGCGGCTCGCGCAAGGCGGGCTGATGGCGCTGCAGGCCGTGTGCGGCGCGTGCCTCGCGTATGTGATCGGCCGCGCGCTGCACACCGAGCAGGCCGTGTGGGCGGCGATCACCGCGATCGCCGTAACGCAGCACAACTACTCGGACACGATGTCGCTGTCGCGCGACCAGTTCATCGGCGCGATGGTCGGCGGCGTGCTCGGCTTCGCCGGCGCGGCGCTCGGCGGCGACCGCCTGGTCGCGTATGCGATCACCGTCGCGGTCGTGATCGTCTGCTGCTGGTGTCTGAACGTGGGCAGCGCGGCACGGCTCGGCGGCGTGACCGCGACGATCGTGCTGCTGTTTCCGGGCAACGGCCCGCTGTGGGACATTCCGCTGATGCGGCTCGGCGAAGTGACGCTCGGCACCGTGTGCGCGCTGGGCGTGTGCTGGATGATGGCGCAGATCGAGCGCCGCTGGTTTCGCCGCGCAGCGGCAAAGTAACGCGGCTGCCCGGCGCGCATCGCGGCATCGCGATACGTACCGGGCGATCGGCAGGATCAGTCGCCGATCCGCAGCACGATGCCGGAGCCGATCTGCACCAGCAGGTGATCGCCGCCGACGCCGACCCATTGATAGCCGCGCGGCGGCTGGCTCAGGTGATAGCCGCGCCAGTCGTCGATCACGTACTGGCGATCACGGAATTCGGGGGGCAGCCGGTCGCCCTTGTGCCACTCGCGGCGCGGCTGGTCGGCCCAGCGCGGCGGTACGTCTTCAACGCGGCCGGGCCCTTTGCGCATGTCGTGCTTGTCATGACCGTACGCATGGCCATTGCCATGATCGCGCCCCTGGTCGTCCTGTTGTGCACTGGCTAACGTCGGCGCCGCCAATGCGGCGGCCACGAACAAAACGGCAAGAATCGGGTGCTTTGTTACCATCATCCACCTCCCGTCGAACCGTCGGCGCCGGGATGACGCCGCGGCCGTACAAGGCTAGCACACCTCGCCAGACCTGCCAGTCGCGCGGCTTCACGCACGAGGCAGCGGGTATACTCTCGCTCACCTTCGATCCGTACGATTTTTCATGGCTGAACCTACGCTCGGCGTCGCCATCATCGCCCACAACGCGGCCCGCCGGCTCGCTCAGTGCCTCGACGCACTCGCCTTCGCGGACGACATCGTCGTCGTCGACGGCGGCAGCACCGACGACACCGTCGAGATCGCCCGCGCGCACGGCGCTCGGGTGATCGTCGCCGCCGACTGGCCGGGCTTCGGCCCGCAGAAGAATCGCGCACTCGCGGCACTGTCGACCGACTGGGTGCTGTCGATCGACACCGACGAAGTCGTGTCGGACGAACTGGCCGCATCGATCCGCGCGGCGCTGCGCGCGCCGCAGGCCGACATCTATGCCATCGACCGGCTGTCGGCCTTCTGCGGGCGCTGGGTGCACCATAGCGGCTGGTACCCGGACTGGATTCCGCGCCTGTTCCGGCGCAGCGCGGCGCGCTTCTCCGACGACCTCGTGCACGAGCGCCTCGTGTACGACGGCCCTGCCGCACGACTCGACGGCAAGCTGCTCCACTATTCGTACGACGACATCGAATCGGTATTGCGAAAGCTCGACGCGTACTCGAGCGCCGGCGCACGCCAGCGGCGCGCGGCCGGCGAACGCGCCGGCATCGGCAAGGCCATCCGGCGGGGCTTGTGGGCATTCGTCCGCACCTACTTGCTGCGGCGCGGGTTCCTCGACGGCCGGGCGGGATTCATGATCGCGGTATTCAACGCGGAAACGGTCTACTACCGCTTCCTGAAGCTGGCGCACGACAGTACGCCGCCGTCCGGCCGCTGAAGCCGGACGCCTCGCGATCCTTCAGCGGTCGCGCGTCAGCGACGATGTGTCGATGACCGACGTGCGCGGCGCCTCGACGGCCGGCCGGCCATCGACGAGCGCCGCAGCAACCTCGATCGCACGCTGCGACGAGAGCTCCGTCAGGCAGCGGCTCCAGCTTTCCAGGTGGCGGTCGCACCCTTCGAGCTTGCACGGCACGCAGTCGCCCTCGCCCTGCATCAGGTACACGTTGCCGCGCTGACCGGACCCGCGCAGCGGCCACGGTTCGTCGTGCGCCGGCCAGTTCGCGGGCCACGGGCCCCAGCGCACGGGATTGGAAGGTCCGAACAGCGCGAGGGTCGGCGTGCCGCATGCCGCGGCGACGTGGGTTGCGCCGGTATCGGGCCCGACGAACAGGCGCGCGCGGCGAATCAGTTCCGCCGTTTCGCCGAACGTCAGGCGTCCGACGAAGTTGGCGACCGGCTCCTGCGCCGCGTCGACGATGCGGCGCGCATAGTCTGCCTCCGCAGGCGCCGGGCCGCCGGTCAGCGCGACGTCGAAGCCGCGCCCGCGTGCCCAGCGGATCAGGTCGACCCAGCCGTCCTCATGCCATTGCTTGTAGCGGAACATCGGCGACGGATGCAGCACGATGAACGGCCGCTCGCCGGACAAGCCGCCCGGGGCGTGCAGCATCGCGTCGAACCGGGCCACGCGCGCGGGATCGGCGCCGATACCCGGTGCGACGACCTCCGCACAGGGCGTCACGCCGAGCGCCTCGGCGATCGCAAGACTGCTCGTCACGGTATGCACGTCGCCGTGGCGATCGAGTGCGATGCCGTCGAGCATGAAGCGGATCAGCTTCGTCACGCGTGCGGGATCGACGAGCCCGACGCGCCGGCGGCCGCCGAACCACGCATAGAAGCGCGCCCGGTCGGAGCCGATCGCCGCACAGGCGAGATCGTAGCGACGCCAGACACGCAGCGCGTCGGCAAGGCGCTCGCGCGGCTTCGCGCGCTGCGCGACGACGATCACGCGACGGATGTCGGGGTTGTGCTCGAGCACGCCCTCGGTTCCCTTGAACACGATCATGTCGATCTGCGCATCGGGCCAACGGCGTTTCAGCGAGCGGACGAGCGGCGTGGCCAGCAATACGTCGCCGATCCGGCGCGTACAGGAAACGAGAATGCTGCGTGGCGGCGTATCGAGCCTGAGGGGAACGGTCACGGCGGGTATCGACGAATCGGAACGGGTCATTTTAGCGAAATCGCCGACGGTAAACCATCGGGCACGCGGCCGTCAGGCCTTGAGCAGGCCATCGACCAGCGCGGCAATGCGCCGGTTCGCGGCCGCCGCGTCGAGCGTCGCGATCTTCGCCGCTGCGCCGGTCGCAAGCAACGCGCGCAACGATGCATCGGTGACGATCCGCGCGAGCGCGGCCGACATCGCGTCGATGTCGCCAACCGGCACGAGCAGGCCCGCGTTGCCCTTGTCCAGCATGTCGCGCGGCCCCGTCGGGCAGTCGGCCGCAAGAACCGGCGTACCGAGCGCCATCGCCTCGCCGAGCACCATCGGCGCACCCTCGTAGCGGCTGCTCAGCACGAGCGCCTCGGCCGCGCGAATGAACGGAAACGGATTCGCGCAATAGCCGGCGAAGGAGACTGCATCGCGAATCCCCAGTTCCGCCGCGAGCTGTTCGAGCGTCGAGCGATCCGGGCCGTCGCCGAGCAGCACGAGCGCCGGGACGTCCGCGCTGCGCGAGCGCCATTTCGCATACGCGTGCAGCAGGGTCCTGTGATCCTTCTGTCCTTCGTCGAGCCGGGCAACCGACACGACGAACCGGCCGGCCGGCCGCTCGAATTCGGCATCGGCGCGGCGACGGATCGCGTTTACATCGATCACGTTCGGCAGATCGGCGATCCGCACACCCGACCCCGCGAACATAATCTCCGCCTCGCGTCGCATCTCGGGCGTGAGCATCGCGATCGCCGCGTAGCGCGAATACTGCCGCGTGCGCCGCGCCATGTACGCTTCGCTCTTGTTGCCGAAGCGCGCGACGAAGCTGTAATGGCTCACGCCGAACCAGGGCGCGGCGCCGCGACCGGCGATCCGCCGCAGCGAGAAATCGAAATCGCAGACGACGTCGAAGTCGGCCGCCAACCGCAGGAAGCGACGCGCGACGAGCGAGCGGATCGCCGCGTGCGTCATCAGCTTGTGCACCAGCTTCTCGCCGAAGCGCAACCGGCGGCGGCGCTCGACCTGATGCAGGACATGCGACCAGCGCGCGTGCGCCAGCACGTGAACCGGCACGTCGGCGGGAATCGCTCCGCTGCGTCGCAGCGCATTGAGATCGTCGGTCGGAAAGGCAACCGACAACGCGGGCGCGAACTGGCGACGGTCCAGCGCGTTCAGCCATGAAACCAGCGCGGTTTCGGTACCGCCCCGCCCGAAGTCGTCGATATGGAACAGCAACCGCACCGGCTTGCCGTCCGCGCTTGGCGTCGACGCTTGCGCGCGGCTCTGCACGGCGCTCATGAGCCGCTCCCCGGCTGCGCCCGACGCACACCGGCGCGTCGCTCACCATACCCGAGCATCAGCCCGGCGAATGCCCAGAATGCGAGGATCGTCGTCTGCCACATGAAATCGTCCACCAGGTTCTTCGTGACCATGCCGGCGACGAGCGCGATGCCGCCCGCCGCGATCGACGGTTCAACGTGCCTCAAGCGCCAGAATGCGACGACGAGCGTCGCCAGCAACAGCACCTGCAGCGCCAGGCCGATGCGCCCTGCCTGCAGCCACGTGTTCAGGAAAAGATTGTGTGCGTGCGTGAGCGCCTGCGGTTCGAGTGCCAGCAACTCCGGCGGCATCTCGCTGCGGTAAGCCATGCCCGGCACCGGTTTACCGAAACCGATACCGCGCCATTCATGGCGTCCGCCCTGCTCTTCGTAGAACTTCCACAGCTTCGGCCGCGTGTCCGACGACAACGTGTCGCCGACCCCGGTCATGCCGGGTGGCACATAGAGCTGCACGCCGGCGATCGAGATGTCGCGCGATGCGGCCAGCGGCGGCGGTGCGTCGTGATAACGCAGCCGTGCGCTGATTTCGAGCGTGCCGACGGCGCCGACACCGACGACGACCACGGCCAGCACCGCCAGCAGCAGATGATGCCGGTACAGCGGGAACAGACCGATCAGCAACGTGACAGCGGCGGCCGGCCAGAAAAAACGGTTGAGGGTGGCGAGCCCGACCATCACGCACAGCACGATGCCCGTCACGCCGGCCCAGCGCCAGCCACGTTTCGACACGAAGAACGCACAGAACAGCGCCATCGCAAACGCGGCGAGCGTACTCGTATGGCCGACTCGCGCATAAAAGCGCATCGGGATGGTCAGGGGGGTCGGCGGCTGCAGTTTGCCCCAGTAGATCATGCTGATCGCGGCGAGCAGCACGCACGCGAGCCACACGGCCAGCGTGACGCGTTCCGCGCGTTCGACCCGCGTGCCGAACAGCCAGAAGCCCCAGAACGACAGCAGCGGATACACGACTTCGTCGAACCACGCGTGCCTGCTGACGTCCGGAAACATCGACCAGCGCACGGCGGCAAAACTCCACGCCGCCCAGGCGACGATCGGGACGAACAATGGCCACCGGAACAATGCCGGCCGGCCGCGCGCGCAGGCGGCCGCGACCAGCGCGATACCCACCAGCACCATGCTGCTGTTCACGAACGCCGCCAGGTGTCCGAACATGACCGCGAACATCAGGACGGGGCAGCCAATCCACAAAAGACGCTCGATACGCGCCGTAATAACAGTCATCGAACTTGCACCAGAACTTGTTGCAGCGCATCGCGCACCGCGTCCACCGACAGCCCGCTCATGCAGGCCGCGCTGCCGTCATGCCACGCGACGCACGTCGTGGCGTCGCGGTCACATCGCCGGATCCACTGAACGTGGCGCCGGAAAATATAGGGTTGATTGCGGCAAGGCATGTCCGCAATCGTCACGGCGATAAACGGAACGTCGCGCCAATAGCGCCCGGCGCCGTGGACAACCGCGCTGCCGGGCCCGAACAGCGCGACGGTCGGCACGCCGATCAGCCGCGCGAGATGCGCGACGCCCGTATCGGGGCAAACGACCGCGCGTGCGGCCGCATACAGGTGCCAGAGATCCGCGAGGCCGAGTTTCCCGGCAAAGTTCGGCTGCCCGGCGTGCGGCCCGATCGCGTCGATCAGTTCGGCTTCGCTCTTGCCGCCACTCCACACCACCCGATGGCCGGCCGCCTCGATGTCGGCCGCCAGCGCGCGCCAGCGTTCGACCGGCCAGCGCTTGACCAGCGTGCTGGCGCCCGGATGCAGCACCACGTACGGCCGCTCCCGAAGCACCGCCGGCAGCTCGGTGCTCGCGGCCGGCGCCGGCCAGTCACCCGGCCGGTACGCGCGTGGCGACGGACCGTCGATCAGGTCGGCGGTCAGATCCCCCCACGCGGCGGGCTCGTCGGGATAGGGGCGGCACTCGTCGACCGGCCAGTTCTTCCAGGCCGGGGAGTCGCCGCCATGCGCGACGATCCAGCGGCACCCCGCGCCGAGCGCGAGCCAGCTGTGGCGGTTGTCCGCTGCAACGATGCCGAGATCGTAAGGCCCCGACGCCAGCAGCCGGCGCACCGACACGGGATCGCGCGGATCGAAGGCCAGTGCCTGCACGCCAAACGGTCCGCCGGTGTACAGCGGCGCAATCGCCTTCGGGCATGCGAGCACGATGCGCGCGGCCGGATGCTGCTCGCGCAACTTCGCCAGCAACGGTGTCAGCAACAGCGTATCGCCGAGCAGCAGGTGATGCGCGACGAAAATGCTCGCTGGCTGCAAGGGCCTGCGCCGCAGCGGCTTGAACAGCAATCTCGGCAGAGCCCGCGCGAAGATGTGGATACGTCCGGGAAAACGGCTCATCGGTTTACGGCGGGCGTCTCGATGGCAGGACTCGCAGTGAGCATCGGCCAGACGAACGGCCAATTCGTCACACGAATCGTCATGATCATTGTGGATTGAGTAAGTACTTGCGCGGGGCAAATCGCACCGCCGGGCAACCCGTTCGGCGCACCGGAGCGGAAATCGCGAGCCGGGCCGCCAAACACCGGCCACCAGCCGGTAAACAGGCCGCCAGAGTATACCATCGCCCCCTCGCACTTCCGAATTGAAAGCCAGCCGACAGGCGGGCCATTGCGTGGCCGGGATGCCGCTACGCCGACGTACTCCCGCGGGCCGTGCGAGCCAGCGCGAGCAACTGCTCGACATGATGGCGCACGCCCGGGTCGTAGCCCACCGCGTCGTGTGCGACGGCCGCCCGGTCGACGGCTTGCGCCCCGCTCGCCGCCGTCGCCAGCACCGCGCGCAGCGCATCGACATCGTCCGCCGCGAACGTGAGCTTCGCATGCTCCGCGATCACATCGTGGCAACCCAGTGTCGGTGGCAGGATCACCGGCGTGCCGCACATGACCGACTCGATGCCGACCAGCCCGAACGGCTCGTATTTCGATGCAAGGATCGTGTAATCCGCTGCCCGGTAGCCGTCCTCGATGTCCTTCACGTAGCCGATGTAGCGCAGTTGCGCCGAGGTCCGCTCGGGTGGCCGGCCGGCCACCGCGACGACGATCGACGCGTCCGTGCCCTTCAGCGCGGCCTCGATCAGCGGCAGGCCCTTGCGCACGTGGCTGCTCGACGGAAACAGCAGGACGACGTCGCGCTCTTCGAACCCGAAGCGGCGCCGCAACGCCGCCCGGTCGCTGTCGCCGATCGGTGTGAAGCGCTGCGCGTCGACCGGCGGATACAGCATGCGGATCTTCGCATCGTCGACGCCGTACAGCGTGCGCAACTCGTCGCGCATCATCTGCGAATGGGCGACGACGTAGCGCGCGGCCGCATACTGCCGACTCTCGAGCGCGATCTGGCGCCGGTCGAAATAGCCCGGCGCCCGGCCAATCGCGCGCAGGAAGCCGCGATGCGTGCCGCCGCAAATCGCGATCTCGGCGCCAACGACCCGGTTGCAGCCGATCAGGACGTCGACGTTCGCGGCGCGCCGCGCACTGCGCAGCCGCCACGAAAACCATTCGTCGCGCAGCTTGCCGGGCAGGAACGACACATCGATCCGATGCGGCTCGACGAGCCGCGCCTCGGGAATCGACGCATCGATCGACCGCGCGAAGAACGCCGGCGTCACCCCCGCCTCCACCATCCCGCGTGCGATATCGATCGCGTAGCGCTCGAGGCCGCCGCCGTGTTTCAACGCATTGGCCGACAGGCCGATCTTCATCGCGGCACTCCCGCGATACGAACCGGCGCGACGCTCACCCGGCCTCCTGCTGGAACTGGATCCGGTGCAGGTGTGCATACAGGCCGCCGGATTCGAGCAGCTCCGCGTGGTTGCCGCTCTCGACGATGCGGCCGCCGTCCATCACGAGAATCCGGTCGGCGCGCTCGATCGTCGACAGCCGGTGCGCGATCACCAGCGTCGTACGGCCCTTCATCAGCGTCTCGAGCGCCGCCTGCACATGGCGCTCGGATTCGGAATCGAGCGCCGACGTCGCTTCGTCGAGAATCAGGATCGGCGCATCCTTGTAGATCGCGCGGGCGATCGCGAGGCGCTGGCGCTGGCCACCGGACAGGCGCATGCCGTTGTCGCCGACGAGCGTGTCGAGCCCGTCGGGCATCGCCTCGACCGTGCTGAGCAGGTTCGCCGCGCGCAGCGCCGCGATCACCCGCTCGCGGTCGGGCGTCTGCCCGTACGCGACGTTGCTCGCGATCGTGTCGTTGAACAGCACGACATCCTGGCTCACCATCGCGATCTGGCCGCGCAAGTCGCGCAGCTGGTACTCGGGCAACGCAACGCCGTCGACGAGGATCTCGCCGGAGGTCGGATCGAAGAAGCGCGGCAACAGGTTGACGAGCGTCGTCTTGCCGCTGCCCGACGGGCCCGCGAGCGCGATCATCTCGCCGGGCGCGACGTCGAACGACACGCGATCGAGCGTCGGCTTGCCGCTACCCGCGCCGTACGCGAACGACACGTCGCGGAACCGGATCCGGCCCGTCGCCTTCTCGAGCGGCTTGCCGCCGCCTTCGGGTTCGCGCGGCTCGTCGATCAGGCCGAAGATCAGCTCGGCCGCCGTCATCCCGCGCTGCAGCGGCTGGTTCACGTCCATCAGGTGCTTGAGCGGCGAAATGATCAGCAGCATCGCGGTGACGAACGCGACGAAACCGCCGACCGTCGTCTGGTCGTTCGACGACTGCACGACCGCGATCGTCAGCACGACCGCCAGTGCGATCGACGCAAGAAACTGCGTGAGCGGCTGCGCGAGCCCGCCCGACACGATCATCCGCATCGAATAGCCGCGCAGGCGCCGGCTCAGCTCGTTGAAGCGGCCGATTTCGTACTGCTCGCCGTTGTGGATCTTGACGACCTTGTAGCCGCCCACGGTTTCCTCGACGATGTACGCGAGCTGGTTCGTCAGCATCTGGTGCTCGCGGTTCAGCCGGCGCAGGCGCCGGTTGATCTTGCCGACGAGCCAGCCGATGCACGGCAGCAGCACGGCAACGATCAGCGTGAGCCGCCAGTTCAGGTAGAACAGGTAGCCGAGCAGAAAGAGCACCGTCAACGAATCGCGCACGAGCGTGATCAGCACGCCCAGCAGGACGTTCAGGACCTGGTTGACCTCGAAGACGACCGCGTTGATCACCGTGCTCGCGGTCTCGCGCTGGAAAAACGACACGCCGGTGTGGATCATCCGGTCGAACATCTGGATCCGCAGGTCGAGCAGGATCCGGTTCGACACGTATTGCAGCAGGTAGTTGGACGCGTACTGCGCGGCGGCCCGCACGAGTGCGAGACCGACGACCGCGATCGGCACGTAGAGCTTCGCGCTCACGTCGCCCTTGGTGCCGAAGCCGCGATCGAGCAGCGGCTTGAGCAGCGCCGGGATCCCGGCTTCGGTTGCCGCGACGACGGCCATCGCGAGGACGCCGGCCACCATCACCCACAGGAGCGGCTTCAGGTAAGGCCACAAACGGCGTGCGACGACCACGGGCGACGACGCGTCTTCGCCGCCCAGGGGTTTGCTAAGAGTAGGCTTGACGCTCAAGATGCCCTCAAGGAATTCGAACCGGGTAACATTCAGTAGACAATTTCGGCCGAGCTGCCGTCGAACGCCGCGCGCAGTTCCGCGAGCAGCACGTCGCTCGGCTTCACGCGCCACGCGTCGCCGAGACGCATTTCGCCCTGCGCCCGCGCGTTGCTGTAGTGGACCTGCACCGCGAGCCCGTTCGGCAGCGGCGCCTGCGGGCGGCGACCGCCATCGCGCCCGCCGCCGCGCGGCGCAGGCGCTTCAACCGCGGGCGCGGCGGCCGGGTCGTCCTTCGATACGTGCGGCTCGAGCACGCGGCGCAGCGCGACTGCGTCGGCGTTGCCGTTCATCGTCAGCCGCACGGCCTGCGCATAGCGGCTGCGTGCCCGCTCGAGATCCATCACCGTATCGGCCGTGAAGCGGATGCCGCCGGTAAACGCATCGTTGCGCGCCTGCCCCTGCACGATCAGCAACTCGTCTTCCTTGAACAGCGCCTTGTTCGCCTCGAACTGCTCGTTGAAGATCGTGATCTCGCACTGGCCCGAACCGTCGTCGAGCAGCGCGATCAGCATCTTGCCGCGCTGGGTCATCTGCGTGCGCAGCGACGCGATGATGCCGGCCACGATCTTGTCGCGCCCTTCCTTCAGGTCGCCGACCTTCTGCCGGACGAAGCGGCGCACCTCGTCGCGATACGCGTCGAACAGGTGGCCGGACAGGTAGAAGCCGAGCGCGCCCTTCTCTTCCTGCAGGCGGCGCTTGTCGTCCCATGCGGGCTCGTCGACGAGCGCATGCGCGTGCGGCGACTCGGCCCCCATGTCGAACAGGCCGGCCTGCATCGCGTTCGCCTCGGCCTGGTCGGCCGCTTCCATCGCCAGCGGCACCGACGCGATCAGCTGCGCACGGTTCGTATTCAGCGAATCGAATGCGCCGGCGCGGATCAGCGCCTCGACCGTGCGGCGGTTGACGACGCGCCGGTCGATCCGCTCGCAGAAATCGAACAGGTCGGTGAACGCCTTTTCCTCGCGGGCGCGCAGGATTTCCTCGATCGCGTTCTGACCGCTGCCCTTCACCGCGCCGAGGCCGTAGCGGATCGTCCGCGAGCGCTTGCCGTCGGCTTCGGCGACCGGCTCGAAGCGGTAATGCGACTGGTTGATGTCGGGCGGCAGCACGGCGAGGTTGTTCACGACGCAATCGTCGAACAGGATCTTCACCTTGTCGGTGTCGTCCATCGCGAGCGTCATGTTGGCCGCCATGAATTCGGCCGGATGGTGCGCCTTCAGCCACGCGGTGAAGTACGCGAGCAGCGCATAGGCCGCCGCGTGCGACTTGTTGAAGCCGTAGCCCGCGAACTTCTCCATCAAGTCGAAAATTTCGTCGGACTTCTCGCGCGTAAGGCCGTTCTTCGCCGCACCCGCCGCGAAGATCTCGCGGTGCTCGGCCATCTCCTCGGCCTTCTTCTTGCCCATCGCACGGCGCAGCAAGTCCGCGCCGCCGAGCGAGTAGCCGCCGATGATCTGCGCCATCTGCATCACCTGCTCCTGATAGACCATGATGCCGTAGGTCTCTTTCAGGACGGGTTCGACGCGCGGATCGGGATACTCGACCTTCTCGCGGCCGTGCTTCCGTGCGCAGAAGCTCGGGATCAGGTCCATCGGGCCCGGACGATACAACGACACGAGCGCGATGATGTCCTCGAAGCGGTCGGGCTGCGCATCCTTCAGCATGCCCTGCATCCCGCGGCTTTCCAGCTGGAACACCGCGACCGTGTTGGCCTTCTTCAGGATCTGGAACGAGGCGGGATCGTCGAGCGGCACCTGCGCGAGCGACCAGTCGGCCTTCGACGGATCGAGGCGGCGGATGTAGCGCTCGGCCCAGTCGAGGATCGTCAGCGTCGTGAGACCCAGAAAGTCGAACTTCACGAGGCCGACGGCTTCGACGTCGTCCTTGTCGTACTGGCTGACCACGCCGCCGTCGTCGCCCTGCGTGTACAGCGGGCAGAAATCGGTCAGCTTGCCGGGCGCGATCAGCACGCCGCCCGCGTGCATCCCGACGTTACGCGTGAGGCCTTCGACGCGCTGGGCGAGGTCGAGCAGCTGGTGCACTTCGTCCTCATGGTCGTAGCGCTCCTGCAGTTGCGGCTCTTCCTTCATCGCGTCGGCGATCGTCACGTGCTTGCCCGGCTTGAACGGGATCAGCTTCGCAATGCCGTCGGTGAACATGTAGCCGGCGTCGAGCACACGGCCGATGTCGCGCACGGCCGCCTTCGCGGCCATCGTGCCGAAGGTGGCGATCTGCGACACGGCGTCCGCGCCGTACTTCTCCTTCACGTACTGGATCACACGGTCGCGGCCGTGCTGGCAGAAGTCGATGTCGAAGTCGGGCATCGACACGCGTTCCGGATTCAGGAATCGCTCGAACAGCAGGTTGTAGCGCAGCGGGTCGAGGTCGGTAATGCCGAGCGCGTACGCGACCAGCGAACCGGCGCCCGAGCCACGGCCCGGGCCGACCGGCACGCCGTTGTTCTTCGCCCAGTTGATGAAGTCCGCAACGATCAGGAAGTAGCCCGGGAAGCCCATCTTCGTGATGGTCCCGCACTCGAATTCGAGGCGCTTGTAGTACGTGTCGCGCTGCGCGTCGCGCTCGGCTTCGGCCGGATACAGCTGCGCGAGGCGGGTCTCGAGCCCTTCCTTCGACAGCTGGACCAGGTAGTCGTCAAGCGACATGCCGTCCGGCGTCGGGAACAGCGGCAGTTTCGGCTTGCCGAGCTCGAGCTTCAGGTTGCAGCGTTTCGCGACTTCGACCGTGTTCGCGATCGCCGACGGCAGGTCGGCGAACATCGCGGCCATCTCGTCCTGCGTGCGGAAATACTGGTCGGTCGTGAAACGCTTCTGGCGCCGCGGGTTCGCGAGGATGTCGCCTTCCGAAATACACACGCGCGCCTCGTGCGCGGTGAAATCGTCGTCGGTCATGAACTGCGTCGGGTGCGTCGCGACGACCGGCAGCTGCAGCGCCGCGGCGAGCGTTGCGGCCTGCTGGATGTACGCCTCGGCGCCCGGCTGGCCGTAACGCTGCAGTTCGATGTAGAAACCGCCCGGGAACACCTTCGCCCAGCGCTCGGCGTGACGGCGCGCGGCTTCTTCGTTGCCCGCGGCAAGCGCGAGCCCGATATCGCCCTGTTGCGCGCCCGACAGCGCGAGCAGCCCCTGCGCGAGCTCGCCGTCGAGCCAGCTCGCGTCGAGTTCCGCACGGCCGCGGTACTGGTTCGTGAGCCACGCCTTCGACAGCAGCTCGCAGAGATTCAGGTAGCCGACCTTGTCCCTGACGAGCAGCAGCAGCCGCGACGGCTTGTCGCGGTCGTCCGGATTGGTGATCCAGACGTCGCAGCCGACGATCGGCTTGATGCCCTTGCCGCGGGCTTCCTTGTAAAAACGGACGAGGCCGAATGCGTTGCCGAGATCGGTGAGCGCGAGCGCGCCCTGACCGTCTGCGGCCGCCGCCTTGACGATGTCGTCAATGCGCACGATGCCGTCGGCAATCGAGAATTCGGAGTGAACGCGAAGATGGACGAAGCGGGGATCTGACATGGGCGCTATTGTAGCCGCCCCGCCACGCGGGCTGCCCAAAAAATCCCCGCGCCGGCCGTTCGGCCGATGTGCGCGACCACACGCCGCGCGGCTGGCCAAACGGCCGGATGCCGGCCTGAGCGCGGTTTGCGGGATAATACGGTTTTTCGAATCAGCGCCCCGGCTTCGCACCCTTTTTTGCGGGCCGCCGTGCGGCCGTTTTCCCGTCGGACCATCATGACCATCGTCAACCTCGCCGCCTACCACTTCGTGTCGCTCGACGCGAACGAGCAATGGCGCCCGCTCGTCACCGCCCGCTGCAACGAACTCGGCCTGCGCGGCACGATCCTGCTCGCGCCGGAAGGCATCAACCTGTTCATCGCCGGCACGCGCGAAGCCGCCGACGCGTTCATCGCGTATCTCCGCCACGATCCGCTGTTCGAAGGCAAGTTCGCGTCGCTGCAGTTCAAGGAAAGCCTGTCCGACTCGCAGCCGTTCCGCCGCATGCTCGTGCGCCTGAAGCGCGAGATCATCACGATGAAGAAGCCGGCGATCAAGCCGGAACTCGGCCGCGCGCCGTTCGTCGACGCGCACACGCTGAAGACGTGGCTCGACCGCGGCCACGACGACACGGGCCGCCCGGTCGTGATGCTCGACACGCGCAACGCGTTCGAAGTCGACGTCGGCACGTTCGACGACGCGCTCGACTACCGGATCGACAAGTTCAGCGAATTCCCGGAAGTCATCGACGCGAACCGCGCCGACCTCGAAGGCAAGACGGTCGTGTCGTTCTGCACGGGCGGCATCCGCTGCGAGAAAGCCGCGATCCACATGAAGGAAATCGGCATCGAGAACGTGTACCAGCTCGAAGGCGGGATCCTGAAATACTTCGAGGAAGTCGGCGGCGCGCACTATCACGGCGACTGCTTCGTGTTCGACTACCGCACCGCGCTGAACCCTCAACTCCAGCCCACCGAGAACGTCACGTGCTTCGCGTGCCGCGCGGTCGTCACGCCGGAAGCGCAACAGTCGCCGAGCTACGTGCCCGGCAAGTCGTGCCCGGCCTGCGCACCGGCAGCGAGCGCCGCGTAAGCGCGCGTTGCCCCGCGCCCCGATGACTGCCTATCGCGGCCGCTTCGCGCCGTCGCCCACCGGCCCGCTGCACTTCGGCTCGCTGGTCGGCGCGCTCGCGAGCTGGCTCGACGCGCGCGCGCACGGCGGCGCATGGCTCGTGCGCATCGAGGATCTCGACGGCCCGCGCACGGTACCCGGCGCGGCCGACGACATCCTCGCGACGCTCGCGCATTTCGGCATGACGCCCGACGAACCACCCGTCTGGCAAAGCACACGCGATGGCGCCTATACGGCCGCACTCGAACGCCTCGTCGCGGCCGGGCTCGTTTATCCGTGCGGCTGCACGCGCAAGGAAATCGCCGATTCGCTGCGCGCCGCGCACGAGCGCCACACGACGCTCGCCTACCCGGGCACCTGCCGCAGCGGCCTGCACGGCAAGCCCGCGCGCGCGTGGCGGCTGCGCGTGCCGGACGGCGACGATGCGATCGTCACGTTCGACGATCGCTGGCAGCACACGCAATCGCAGAACCTCGCGACCGAAGTCGGCGATTTCGTGCTGAAGCGCGCGGACGGGCAATGGGCCTATCAGCTCGCGGTCGTCGTCGACGATGCCGATGCGCACATCACGCACGTCGTGCGCGGCGCCGACCTGCTCGACTCGACCGCGCGCCAGATCCACCTGCAGCACTGCCTCGGCGTGCCGACACCGCGATACCTGCATGTGCCCGTCGTCGTCGATGCGAACGGCGAAAAGCTCAGCAAGCAGACAGGCGCGACCGCGCTCGAACGCGACGATCCGCTGCCGGCGCTGCAAGCCGCAGCCGCGCACCTGGGCCTCGCGCCCGGCGGCGCGCTCGCAGGCACGACGCTCGACGCGTTCTACGCGGCCGCAACGGCCGCGTGGGCGACGCGCTTCGGGCCGCAAGCCCGCTAAACGCGCGGCAGCGAGCCGGTTTCGCGGCGATCGGGCGTCGGCCGGGTGCCGACTGCATCGCTCCCCGCCAGCGCCCCACACGTCCCCATCGAACCACGGCTCCAATGAAAAACGGGCACATGCTCATCGCATGCACCCGCTTCTCCCGCAGCGCTCGCGCGCCGCACCGTCACATCCGCCGGGCTTACGCCGACGGCTTGCGCGGCATCCCGAACCCGCCGAGCAGCGCGGCGACCTGACGCTTCGGCCCCTTCTTCTCGGGCTGCTGCGCAGGCTGCGCGTCTTCCTGCTGCTTCGCCGGCGCCGACGGCTCGTACGGCTTCAGGAAGAAATCGTCGACCGGCGCTTCGTGGCGACGGTGATGGCCGCGCTCGGAACCGCCCGGCCGGCGACCCGATGCACCACGATGCTCTTCGCGTTCGCGACGGCCGCCGCGTTCACCGCCTCGTTCGCCGCCCCGCTCACCACCGCGCTCGCTGTTGCGATCGCCGCCGCGGTCGTTGCCGCGCTCGTCGTGACGGTGGCGCGCAGGCTTGTCGAGCGCGAGCGTCTGCATTTCGAGCGGACGCTTGATCAGCTTCTCGATATCGGCGAGCTGCTTGCGCTCGTTCGGGCTGCACAGCGACAGCGCGTCGCCCGTCGCACCCGCACGGCCCGTACGGCCGATCCGGTGCACGTAGTCTTCCGCGCTGAACGGCAGGTCGAAGTTGATCACGGCCGGCAGCTCGGCGATGTCGAGGCCGCGCGCGGCCACGTCGGTCGCGACCAGCGCTTCGATCTCGCCGCGCTTGAACGCGTCGAGTGCCTGCATTCGCTCGATCTGCGTCTTGTCGCCGTGGATCGCCGACGCGACCACGCCGTCGCGCTCAAGGTTACGCGCGAGCCGGCTCGCGCCGATCTTGCTGTTGCAGAACACGATCACCTGCTTGAGTGCGCGATCGCGCAGCAGTTGCACGACGGCCGCCTGCTTGTCGCCTTCGGCAACGTCGTAGACGATCTGCGTGACGTTCGCGTTCGTCGAGTTGCTGCGCGCGACCTCGATCGTCTGCGGGTTGCGCAGGTAGGTCGACGCGAGCTTCTTGATTTCGCCCGAGAAGGTGGCCGAGAACAGCAGCGTCTGGCGCTCCTTCGGCAGCAGGTTCAGGATGCGCTGGAGGTCGGGCAGGAAGCCCATGTCGAGCATCCGGTCGGCTTCGTCGAGCACCAGGATCTGCACCTGGCCGAGGTTCGCCGTCTTCTGCTGCACGTGGTCGAGCAGGCGGCCCGGCGTCGCGATCAGGATCTCGACGCCGCGGCGCAGTTCGGCCATCTGCGGGTTCATGTCGACGCCGCCGAACACGACCGCGCTGCGCAGCGGCGTGTGCTTCGCATACGCGTGCACGTTCGCGGCGACCTGGTCGGCGAGTTCGCGGGTCGGCGTGAGGATCAGCGCACGCACCGGGTGGCGCGCCGGTGACGCGCTCGTATTGGCCTGCGGCAGCAGCCGCTGGATGATCGGCAGCGAGAAGCTCGCGGTCTTGCCGGTACCCGTTTGCGCGGCGCCCATGACGTCGCGGCCGGCGAGCACGACCGGAATGGCCTGCGCCTGGATCGGCGTCGGCGTCGTATAGCCCTGCTCCGCAATGGCTTTCAGGATATCGGCGGCAAGGCCGAATTGATCGAAGGTTGCGTCGACGGGCTTGGCGACAGAATCGGACATGGTGGCGTTTCGCTCAAAAGGCGCGGCGGGGACATCGTGCGTCAGGCCAGCCGGGCCTGCGCTCATCACAATTCGGAAATAGACGGAGCCGCGGCGCGCCGCGCGGCGCCGCTCTGGCGCATGGGACCGGTTCAATACGAACGCTGGACGCCAGGCCGTGCGGACTCCGTTCGGCGCGAATGCCGGCGGAAAGGGGCGTATTGTAGCACTGCGCGGCCATCTGTCCGTGACAACGCCGCGAACAGCCGCAATGGCGGTTCGCGCAATGGGCCCGGGCAGGCCCTCGTGGTCGACGGATGGCCCGATCGGACTATCCCGATCGGCCGGTGGGCAATTTCAGGGGTCCGATCCCGGATCGTCTTGCCCGGCCGCCCCCTGCCAGCCCGCTTGCCAGCCCGCTTGCCGGGCCGTCACGCACCGGAGCCGGCCGCCGGCAGGCACCGGCAGCGCACGATCCGCGTTCGCCCAGGCGCTCAGCCCTTCTTCTTTTTCTTCTCGACCTGTACGCAATCGCCCAGCAGCGGCGGCGAATTCTGGTCGGCGATCTCGTCGCGCAGCGTCGCTTCCTTGCCCTTCGTCCACCACGTGTAGCGGCCGGCCTGGTAGCGCGCGCCCGACGCCGACACGGTGTCGACGAACAGCATCTGCTTCCCGTTGACCGGCACGAGCGCGAAGCTCTGGCCGTTGCCCGCGAGCCAGTACGACACGCGCACCGGCTGCTTCTGGTTCGCACACTGGTAGACGGCCTGCTGGCGCGAATCGGCGTCGATCTCTTCGACGGTCAGCTGTGCGGCATGCGCGACGGAAACGGCGGTGCCGGCAAGCGCGAGCACGGCGAGGGTTTGGCGAATCATGCAGGTCCTCTCACGAGACGGGTGGAAACGCGCCCTCGCGGGGCGCGCGATTATTGTTGGCGATCGGTTGGCGATCGCGTCGGGTATCGCGATCAGGGATCGATGACGTCGGCACACGCGTCGGTCGGCGCGGCCGCGACGTGGCCGACGAGCGGCACGATCTTGAGCCCGGCCGAGGCCACCCGGCACGGTGCGGCCGCGAGGCCGCAACCCGCGAGACTCGCGGCAAGCGCCAGCGCGGCGGCCAGCTTTCCGATACGCAACCACTTCGGCGTCATCGTCCTCTCCTGGTTACGTCAGCGCGCCGACACGGGCCGGACGGCCGCCGCGGCACGCTTCGCGCGTTCGCGGGCTTCGTCGACGGTCCCGCCGGTCGCCAGCGCGACGCCCATGCGCCGCTTCGCAAAACTTTCCGGTTTGCCGAACAGGCGCAGGTCGGCACCCGGCACCGCCAGCGCATCGCGCACGCCTTCGAACGCGATCCCGCGCTCGTCGAGCCCGCCGTAGATCACGGCCGATGCGGCCGGCGTGCCGAGTGCCGGATCGACCGGCAGCCCGAGAATTGCACGCGCGTGCAACTCGAATTCCGACTGGCGCTGCGATGCGAGCGTGACGAGGCCCGTATCGTGCGGCCGCGGGCTCACCTCGGAGAACCACACATCGTCGCCGCGCACGAACAGCTCGACGCCGAACATCCCGCGCCCGCCGAGCGCCTCGGTGACCTTGTGCGCGATCTCGCGCGACTTCTCGAGCGCCACCGCGCTCATCGGCTGCGGCTGCCACGATTCGACGTAGTCGCCCGCGACCTGCACGTGGCCGACCGGCTCGCAGAAGTAGGTGCGCGTGGCGTTCGTCGCCGGATCGATCGCGCGCACGGTGAGCTGCGTGATCTCGTAGTCGAAGTCGACAAAGCCCTCGACGATCACGCGGCCGTGATTCACGCGGCCGCCCGCCATCGCGTAGTCCCACGCCGGCTTCACGTCGGCTTCCGTCTTCACGACCGACTGCCCCTTGCCCGACGACGACATCACCGGCTTCACGACGCACGGCATGCCGATCTTCGCGATCGCCGCGCTGAACGCTTCGAACGAATCCGCGAACGCATACGGCGACGTCGGCAGGCCGAGCTCCTCGGCCGCAAGCCGGCGAATCCCTTCGCGGTTCATCGTGAGCTGCGTCGCGCGCGCGGTCGGGATCACTTCGGCGAGACCGGCCGCCTCGATCGCCGCGAGTGCGTCGGTGGCGATCGCCTCGATCTCGGGCACGATCAGGTGCGGGCGTTCGGCCTCGACGATCGCCCGCAGCGCGGCGGCGTCCGTCATGTCGATCACGTGCGCGCGATGCGCGACCTGATGGCCCGGCGCGTCCGGATAGCGGTCGACCGCGACGACTTCGACGCCGAGCCGCTGCAACGCAATGATGACTTCCTTGCCGAGTTCGCCGGCGCCGAGCAGCATGACGCGCGTGGCCGAGGGTGAGAGCGGCGTACCGAGCCGCTGACCGATCTGCATGTGATTACCCGCTTCTGGTGGAGGACGAAAACGGCTCCGATGTTAACACGCGCCACGACACCGGTTTGGCGCGTTTCGACGGGCCGGCAACCGGCCGCGGGCCGCTCGCGAGCGGGCTGCGAACGTTTTCACGCGCGAAGTGTCGGCTCGCCTGCCGCAGGGCGGGTGCGTTACTCTTACGCCTTGATCAGAATCCGATGAGGAACGAGGCTCATGTCCCACCTGTCCGCGGCCGCACGCGCACGCACCGGCCTGCTTCGCCCGTTGCGCGCGCCGCTCTGCGCGTTGACGCTTGCCACGCTTCTCGCCGCCTGCGCGATGCCGACCCACCCCGATTCCGCCGCCCCCGCACCCGACCCGTACAACCCGGCCGCCGTCCAGCTGCTAGACGACACGAGCTGGGAGCTCACCAGCTGGCTGAATGCCGACGGCACGCAGCGCGCGATCCCGCACGGCGACAACGGCGAGCCGATCAAGCTCGCGCTGTCGAGCGACTCGGGCATCCGGCGCGCCAGCGGGTTCTCGGGCTGCAATCGCTACATGGGTACCTACGCGATCAAGAACGGCCTGTTGAGCTTCGGGCCGCTCGCCGGCACGCGGATGGCCTGCCCGAATACGCTCGGCGGCCAGCTCGAAGCCGCTTACCTCGACGCGCTCGCCCACGTCGACAAAGCCGGCGTGCAGATGCGCGAGCCGCAGCAATTGCAGATCGTGACCGCTTCCGGCGCAACGCTGACCTTCACGCACCGGAGCCCCTGATGCACGGCGCGCGCGAAGGCCGACCGACCGCCTTCGCGTGGCGCGCCACGCGCGTGTGCCGCGCACCCGCGTCGCGCGGCGTGAATCGGATGCACGCCGCGTTAGAGTCTTGTTCGCCGGCCGGTTAAACTCGGCGGGTCGCGCCCCGCGCGCCCCTCCCCACTCCTGTTTCAAAGCATGCACACGGTTGTCTTCGGCTGGTTCGGCATCTCCGCCGTCTGGTTCCTCCTTCTCTTCTGGCGTCTCGTGCAGGCGATGCTGCCTGGCGGCGTCGGGCTCGCCGGCCGCGGCTCGATCCGTCTGTGGCTCGGCTTCGCTGCGGTATTCGTGGCGAGCTGCACGCTGACGAGCCCGCTGTCGGGCCCCGACACGGACGCGCTCGGCCACGCATTCTCGGCAGGCTTCGCCCACGTGCTCGGCCCGATCGGCACGCCGGTCGCGATGGTCGTGCTGTTCTTCGCCGGGCTGCCCTGGCTGACCGGCATCGGCTGGCGGCAGTTCGCCGCGTGGGTCGACACGTCGTTCGGCGTCAAGCTGTCGCGCGACGGCAGCGACGACGATGCGCGCAGCATCGCCGACCTGCCGCGCAGCGCGCTGCATCGCGACGACGACGTCGTCCAGCCGAGCACCGCACATACCGTCAACTCGATGGCGCCGCGCCAGAACGGCCGGTATTCGCGCCCGACGCTGTGGAAACCCGACCCGCAGACGCGGCCGAAGCCGCGCAGCACCCCGCCCCCGCGTCCTCATGTGGAACCCGTTGCACCGTCAGGCTGGCTGAAGCCGACCGCGCCCCAGCGCACGCCGACGACGCCCGCGCCGATCCCCCCGGCCAGCGCGATGCCGCCGCCCACGACCGGCAGCACCGCCAGCCTCGCGCAAGCGCTATGCTTTAAGTCTCGCTAGTCCAGCCCGGGCCGGCCCCGCCGGCCCGCTTACGATCCGAACCTAAGGAGGTTCACGTGCCCCGCAAAACCCCCATCGAGCGCTATCGCAATATCG
>NZ_JAAGPM010000119.1:0-25165 GCF_017104865.1 Burkholderia sp. Ac-20349 | reverse complement strand
GCCCGGCGCTCCTCGCGCTGCCGGCGCTGCTCGTGCGCGGCTCCGACCGCGTCGGCCGGCTTGCCGGCGAGCACCAGCAGCGCGGCGTCGACCTGCGATGCGCGGTTCGAATCCGGGGAGTACTGGCGCCACAGGTTCGCGGCGGACAGCGCGTCGGCCGGGCTCTGCGCGCCGAGCGCGATCTCGGTCGCACGCTGCGCCATGCGCGGATCGCGCGTGTCGCGGGCGAGCGCGAGGTAGGTCTGGTAGGCCGGCGCCGGCTGGTTACGCTGGAGCGCGACCTCGGCGGCGAGCACCTGGTAGACGATCTGGCTCGTCAGCGGCACGCTGGGGAGATTCTTCTGCTCGTCCGGCATCACATGCTCGAACGCGCCCTGCGGCTCCGCGTCGTCCGATGCCGGATCCTGCGCGTGGGCCGGGAAGGCGGTAAGGGTCCAGGCAGCAAACAACGCGGCGCCGAGTGCACGGCGGACCGGGAAGGCGCGTGCGCCGCGCTCGGCGGCGGGGCGCTTCTGAAGCAGCTTCGAGGGCAGGGTCATGGAAATCCGTTCGATGTTTCAACCGATTGTAACGCGCTCGCTACAATACACGCACGATCGGTAATCCAGTCTCAGACCCGCAAACAATGCCAGAGTTGCCAGAAGTCGAAGTCACGCGCCGGGGCATCGAGCCCTTTGTCGCAGGCCGCCGCGTCGAGCGTGTCGACGTCCGTACCGCGATGCTGCGCTGGCCCGTGCCGGCCGGGCTCGCCGAGCAGTTGCGCGCGCGCGAGGTGCTCGCCGTCGAGCGTCGCGGCAAGTACCTGCTGTTCGAGGTCGATGCGGGCTGGTTCATCGTCCATCTGGGCATGACCGGCACGCTGCGCGTGCTGCCCGCGGACGGCGTGCCGGCTGCCGCGAAGCATGACCACATCGACTGGATCTTCGACGAATTCGTGCTGCGGTTCCGCGATCCGCGCCGCTTCGGCGCGGTGCTGTGGCACCCGCGCGAAGCGGGCGACGTGCATGCGCATCCGCTCCTCGCGAGCCTCGGCGTCGAGCCGTTCTCACCGGCGTTTACCGGCGCGCTGCTGCATGCGCGCACGCGCGGCCGCACCGTGTCGGTCAAGCAGGCGCTGCTCGCGGGCGACATGGTCGTCGGCGTCGGCAACATCTATGCGTCGGAGAGCCTGTTTCGCGCCGGCATCCGGCCGACGACGGCCGCGGGCAAGGTCTCGCTGCCGCGCTACGAGCGGCTGGCTGAGGCGGTGCGTGCGACGCTCGCCGACGCGATCGAGCGCGGCGGCAGCACGTTGCGCGATTTTGTCGGCAGCAACGGCGAAAGCGGCTATTTCCAGCTCGACTGCTTCGTCTACGACCGTGCGGGCCAGCCTTGCCGCGTATGCGGCACGCCGATCCGCCAGATCGTGCAGGGCCAGCGGTCGACCTATTTCTGCCCGACGTGCCAGCGTTGAAACCTTTTTTCACGATTAGATAACTTGAAGCCGCCCCGCATCGCCCCCGCTCCGTTCCCCGTTACGCCGCTGCACCGCACGTTCGCCACGCGCCTGGTCGCGTGGCAGCGCGAGCATGGCCGCCACGACCTGCCGTGGCAGAACACCCGCGATCCGTACCGGATCTGGCTGTCGGAAATCATGCTGCAGCAGACGCAGGTGTCGACCGTCATCCCGTATTACACGCGCTTTCTCGACCGCTACCCCGACGTCGCCGCGCTCGCGGCCGCGCCGACCGACGACGTGATGGCGCTGTGGGCGGGGCTCGGCTACTACTCGCGCGCGCGCAACCTGCACCGCTGCGCACAGGTCGTCGTTGCCGAGCACGGCGGCGCGTTTCCGGCGACGCCCGACGCGCTGGCCGAACTGCCGGGCATCGGCCGTTCGACGGCCGCGGCGATCGCGTCGTTCGCATACGGCGCGCGCGCGACGATCCTCGACGGCAACGTGAAGCGCGTGCTGGCGCGGGTGTTCGGCGTCGAGGGCTTTCCGGGCGAGAAGCGGGTCGAGAACGACATGTGGGCGCTCGCCGAATCGCTGTTGCCCGACGCCGCGAACGCGGCCGACGTGAGCGCCTATACGCAGGGGCTGATGGATCTCGGCGCGACGCTGTGCGTGCGCGGCAAGCCCGATTGCGCGCGCTGCCCGTTCGCGGGCGACTGCGTCGCGCAATCGACGGGCCGCCAGCGCGAATTGCCGGCCGCGCGGCCGAAGAAGGCCGTGCCGACGCGCAAGACCTGGATGCTCGTGCTGCGCGACGGCGACGCCGTGCTGCTCGAGCGGCGCCCGCCGACCGGCATCTGGGGCGGGCTGTGGAGCCTGCCGCAAGCGGACGGCGACGCCGCGCTCGCGGAACTCGCGCGCGGCTTCGGCGGCGGCGGCACGGTGCCGCTTGCGCCGCTCACGCACACGTTTACGCATTTCCGGCTCGAGATCGAGCCGCGGCTGAGCGACATGGCCGACGGTGGCGGGCTGCCTTCGGGCGCGCGGGATGCGGACACCGCCTGGGTGCCGCTGAGCCGGCTCGACGCGTATGGCGTGCCGGCACCGGTGCGCAAGCTGCTCGATGCGCTGAGCGGGCCGCTGCTGTAACGAAGGGGAGGGGCGCGCTTTCAAGGAAACGCGGGGCGGCCCGATATTTTCCGCACGGAAGGAAGTCCGCTCGGAGACCGGGCGCGAAGTGGCGGCCAGGGCGCGCTCAGGAAAACGCCGGGCCGTCCCAAGTTTTCTGGACCCCCTCGGGGGCCTGGCGCGGAGCGACTGGTCTGGGGGCCTTTATAACCAGCCGTGCCGGCCGAGCACGTGGTGCACGGCGTCGATGCGCGCGCCGACGTCCGGAAACTCCATCAGCTTCTGCCGCGCGCGCAGGTCGAGCGGCAGCAGTTCCGCGAGGCGGTTCGACACCCAGCTCGGATCGTCGAGGCGGAACGGTTCGCCGAACGGCATCTTGCCCGGTTCGGACTTCTTCAGCGCGTCGATGATGCGCTCGAGCACCTCGGCGCACGAGCCGAATTGCGCGAGCGTCTGCTCGCCTTCGAGCGGGATGTCGTCGGGCAGCGGCTCCGCGATGCCGACCAGCAGCCCGTTGCCTTCGACGCGATACGACAGCAGCTCGAAACGCTGCGTGCCGACCGCCTGCAGGTACAGCATGCCGAACTCGCCGGTATCGCACTCGGTGATGCGCGCCATGCAGCCGATGGTCTCGGGCACCGACACGGCGCCATCCTGCGCGACTTCGGGCCCGCTCTTCAGCAGGCACACGCCGAACGGTGCGTCGTCGCGCAAGCACGCGCGGGACATGTCGAGATAGCGCGCCTCGAACACCTTGAGCGGGAGCAGGCCTCCCGGAAACAGCACCGTATGCAGCGGAAACAGCGGCAGGTCGATCAGGGTGGTCGATAGGGAGGACATGGCGCGCGGGCGTTGGGGCGTGCGTCGCTAGGGTCGGTCGACCTCGGAGACGAGCCGCGACGACGCGTCGACATCCACTGGCGCGTCACGATGCCGCACGATCACGTTCGCCTCGTGCGCAAGGCGCGTGGCGAGCGTTTCCGCGATGAACACCGAACGATGCTGCCCGCCCGTGCAGCCGATGGCGACGGTCAGGTAGCTGCGGTTGTCATCGCGGAAGTGCGGCAGCCATTTCATCAGGAACGCATGGATGTCGTCGATCATCTGGTGGACGATCGGCAGTGCGTCGAGAAAGGCGATGACCGGCTGGTCGAGCCCGGTGAGCGGGCGCAACTCATGGTCGTAGTAAGGATTCGGCAGCGCGCGCACGTCGAACATCAGGTCGGCGTCGAGCGGCACGCCGCGCTTGAAGCCGAACGATTCGAACATCACCATCAGGTCGTTGTTCTTCTGCTCGATGAAGCGCTTGACCCACGTACGCAGCGCGTTCGCGCGCAGCGTGCTCGTGTCGATCTGGTGGCCGAATTCGGCGAGCGGCGCGACGAGGTGGCGTTCGCGTTCGATCGCTTCCTCGAGCGACGACAGCAGGCCGACGTTCGCATCGTGCGACAGCGAACCGGACAGCGGATGGCGGCGGCGCGTTTCGGAGAAGCGCTGGATCAGCGCCTGGGTGCTCGCGTTGAGGAACAGCACGCGCACGTCGTGCTCGCGCGACAGCTCGCGGATCAGGCCGGGCATTTCGTCGAGCGACGCACTCGAGCGCGCGTCGATCGCGACCGCGAGCCGGCGCTGGCCGTCCTCGGCGAGGTAGCGGGCAAGTTCGGGGAGCACGTGCGGCGGCAGGTTGTCGACGCAGTAATAGCCTGCGTCTTCGAGCGCGTTCAGCGCGACGGACTTGCCTGAGCCGGAGATGCCAGTGATAAGGACGATGCGCATGGGAAGCAGAGAATCCTGACGTTTCATCATAGCACCGGCTCGACGCGTCGGCGTTGCGCGGCCGGCGCGTGCGGGTTACACCAGTTTGCCGGGGAACTGACTGTCGGGATCTTGCATCGCGAGTCGTTGCCGATCCATGAAATCGCGCAACGTGTCGATTCCGCGCAACTGCAGGATCGTGTTCCGGACGGCCGCCTCGACGAGCACCGCGAGGTTGCGGCCGGCCGCGACCTGGATCGTGACCTTGCTGATCGGCAAGCCGAGCACGTCGACGGTCTGGCTTTCGAGCGGCAGGCGCTGGAATTCGCCGTCGGGGCGCCGCACGAGCTGGACGATCAGCTTCAGCTTCATTTTCCGCCGCACGGCGGTTTCGCCGAAGATCGTCTTGATGTCGAGCAGGCCGAGGCCGCGCACTTCGAGCAGGTTCTGCAGCAGCGGCGGGCAGCGCCCTTCGACGAAATCGGGGCCAAGTCGGACGAAATCGACCGCGTCGTCGGCGACGAGGCCGTGGCCGCGACTGATCAGTTCGAGGCCCAGTTCGCTCTTGCCGAGGCCCGAGTCGCCCGTCAGCAGCACGCCCATCCCGAGAATGTCGATGAACACGCCGTGCAGCGTCGCGCGCGGCGCGAGGATCCGCGACATGTAGAGCCGCAGGCTGTCGATCACCGCGGCGGCCGACATCGGCGTCGTGAACAGCGGGGTCGACGAGCGCGTGCAGCGCAGCACGAGTTCGGGCGGCGCGGCGGCGCCGCCGGCGACGACGAGAAACGGCGGTTCGAGGGCGATCAGCTCGGCCATGTGGCGCGAGCGGTCTTCGTCGGTCTGCCGCTGGTAGTAGTCGATTTCGGCTTCGCCGAGCACCTGGATCCGGTTCGGGTGGATCAGGTTCAAGTGGCCGACGAGGTCGGCGCTCGAGGTGGCATTGCCGACGGTGTCGGCCGAAAAGCCGCGTTCCCAGCCTTCATGCCCCGTCAGCCAGCTCAGTTTCAGCGTGGCCGCGTTGTCGTCGAAGATGCTCTGGGCGTTGATGCTGGACGTATCCATGACTTTCGTCACTCCAATGGGCCGGTGCGTGCGTGCGGCGACGGACATCGCCATGCCGGGCCGGCGCCGGGCGGCCCTGAACGGCGGCGTGTGCCGCCGCGTACGGGAAAATATTCCGCCCGGATCAACTCAAGGTTGCCACTGAGTGAGCAGGCGATGCAACTCGGCGACATCCGTTTCGTTGTGCAGACGCTCGCGCGCGTCGCGATCGGACAGCAGTTGCGCGATTTCCGACAGGATCTCGAGGTGCTGCTGGGTGGCTTGCTCGGGCACGAGCAGGAAAATCAGGAGGCCGACGGGCTGGCCGTCGGGGGCTTCGAACGGGATCGCATCGGCGAGCCGGACGAACGCGGCGAGCGGGTGCTTGAGACCCTTGATGCGCCCGTGCGGAATCGCGACGCCCTCGCCGAGCCCGGTCGAGCCGAGGCGCTCGCGCGCGAACAGGTTGTCCGTGACGGTGCTGCGGGCGATGCCGTTCTGATTCTCGAACATCAGCCCGGCTTGTTCGAACACGCGTTTCTTGCTGGTGACTGAGAGGTCGATGACGACGTTCTCTATGGGCAGGATTTTGGCTAGGCGATTCATGTTGGCAGGCGATTGGGCGGCCTGGGGTCTCCTTGCGGCGGCAGACTGATTACCCATGTTCGGCGATATCAAGGCGTTCGGCATCGGCAACCTGCAAGGCAGCTACCGCGTCCAGCGCCCCCCGGCGATAACCGGAACATTATAGAGCACAGCCGCGTGCGTGGCGCAGCGCGGACAGACCGGTTGCACCACGGCGGGAGTCGCAAAAAAAACGCCCGGCGAACCGGGCGACGTGTGTGTTGCGGTGAAGGTTACTGCGGCGGCAGTTCGATCTGGTCGATCGACGGTTGAAGCTTGATCGGGTCGTGCGCGTGCGTTTGCAGGCGCTCCATGTGCTTGACGACCTGGCGATCCAGCTTGTCGATCAGCAGATCGATCGCTGCATACAGATTACCGTTGGCGCTTTCGACGAAGATGTCCTTGCCCTTCAGGTGCAGGTTGATTTCCGCGCGCTGCTGCTTGTCCTTTTCCTTGTGGTTGTCGACCGAGAGGATCACAGTGCCATCGATCACCTGATCGCTATGCCGTAGCACCCGGTCCAGCTTGGTGATCACGTATTCGCGAATTGCAGGCGTGACTTCGAGATGATGTCCACTGATCTTCAGGTTCATAGTGCTTCTCCAAGCGAGTGACCACCCGGCCGCATCGAGGCGGCGCTCCGGTCGACTTGCCCGTGCCGCACGAGGCGGCGTATCGCGGACAGGTCGCCCGGCCTGTTCCCCGTATGCGCGGTGGCCGGAACACGCCTGCCGCCGGGCAGGCAGCAGGCTTAAAGAGACTTGCGCAGATTCACTGCCGGGATCTTGAGGGCTTCGCGGTACTTCGCAACCGTGCGGCGCGCGACCACGAATCCTTGTTCTGCCAGCAGCTCGGCAATGCGGCTGTCCGAAAGTGGCGATTTAGGGTCTTCAGCTCCTATCAGTTGCTTGATGAGGGCTCGGATGGCTGTCGACGAAGCGGCGCCTCCGGTGTCGGTCGAAACGTGAGATCCGAAGAAGTACTTAAATTCAAGCGTCCCGAACGGGGTCAGCATGTACTTCCCGGTTGTCACACGGCTGACAGTCGACTCGTGTAGGCCCAGCGTATCAGCTATTTCCCGCAAAACCAAGGGGCGCATGGCAATTTCACCGTGCGCAAAGAAGTTCTTTTGACGCTCGACAATCGCCTGCGCGACACGCAGGATCGTGTCGAATCGCTGCTGGATGTTTTTGATCAGCCAGCGTGCTTCCTGGAGCTGCTGTTTGAGCGAACCGGCCGACGGATCGCCGCGGCTGTTGCGCAGGATGTTCGCGTAGAGGTTGTTGATCCGCAGGCGCGGCACGACCTCCGGATTGAGTTCCGCGAGCCATCCCTGGCCGGCCTTCTTCACGATGATGTCGGGCACGACGTAGTCGGCCTCGGCCTTGCCGTATGCGGCGCCGGGGAACGGCTCCAGCGAACGGATCAGCGTGTGCGCGTCGCGCAGCGCGTCGTCGCTCGCCTTCAGGTGCTTGCGCAACCGCGTGAAGTCGCGGGCGGCGAGCAGTTCGAGATGCTGCGACACGATCTCGAGCGCGAGCGTGCGCGTCGGGGACGGATCGAGGCGCAGCAACTGCAGCTTCAGGCATTCGGAGGCGGAGCGGGCACCGACCCCGGCCGGATCGAAGCTGTGCAGCAGCGCGAGCGCCGCGTTCAGTTCGTCGCAGTCGATCTCCAGCTCGGGCGGCAGGTCGGCGAGCACTTCGTCGAGCGTCGCGGTCAGATAGCCGTCGTCGTCGAGCGATTCGATCAGGAACATCACGAGCGCACGATCGCGCGGGCCGGCCTGCGTGACGCGCAACTGCGCGGACAGGTGGTCGCGCAGCGACGTCGCCGCTTCCTGCACCTGCAGCGGCGGGAGGTCGTCGTCGTCGGATGCGCCGCTCGAGCGGCCGAATTCGTCGAGATTCCACTGCGGGCCGTCGTTGCCGTCACCGGACCCGTAACCGTCGTACTCGTCCGCGCCGGCCGGCTCGTCGCGCTCGGCGCGATCGCTCGACGAGCTGCTGCTGTTCGTCGAAGTGGGCTCGGTGTTCTGCGCGGGCGGCGTCTGCGCGATCAGCGATCCGTCCGCTGCGACGCGCAGCGGGCTCGCGATCCATTCGTCGTCGTTCTCGAGCAGCGGGTTCTGCGCGACGGCCATCGCGACTTCCTGCTGCAATTCGAGCGTCGACAACTGCAGGAGCCGGATCGACTGCTGTAGCTGGGGCGTCAGCGCCAGATGTTGCGACAGGCGGAGTTGAAGGCTGGCTTTCATGGCAAGGAGGGAGTCATACCGGCAGTTTGCCACGACCCAGGCGCGTTGAGCCATCCGCGATTACGCGCGGCGCGCCGCCCGGCCGCGGGCATGGCCGCGAAGCAGGGCGCGTCCCCGCACGGCGATGCCGGGCGGGGTGCAGCCAGCCACGAGGGGGGAGTTACATCCGGAAGTGTTCGCCGAGGTACACGCGGCGCACGCTTTCGTTTTCGATGATTTCGCTCGGCGCACCGGCGGCGAGCACCGAGCCGTCGCTGATGATGTAGGCGTGGTCGCAGATGCCGAGCGTTTCGCGGACGTTGTGATCGGTAATCAGCACGCCGATGTTGCGCTGCTTCAGGAACTTGACGATCTTCTGGATCTCGAGCACCGCGATCGGGTCGACGCCGGCGAACGGTTCGTCGAGCAGGATGAAGTTCGGGTTGGTGGCCAGCGCGCGCGCGATTTCGACCCGGCGCCGTTCGCCGCCCGACAGCGACAGCGCGGGGTTCTCGCGCAGGTGGCCGATCTGCAGCTCGTCGAGCAGCGCTTCGGTGCGCGACGAGATCGCGTCCTTCGACAGCCGCTTGCCGTCTTCGCCGTGCTGCAGCTCGAGCACCGCGCGGATGTTTTCCTCGACGGTCAGCTTGCGGAACACCGACGCTTCCTGCGGCAGGTACGACAGGCCGAGCGATGCGCGCTTGTGGATCGGCAGCAGACTGATCGAGCTGCCGTTCAGCGAGATCTCGCCCGCGTCGAGCGGCACGAGGCCGACGATCATGTAGAACGACGTGGTCTTGCCCGCGCCGTTCGGGCCGAGCAGGCCGACGACTTCGCCGCTCTTCACGTCGAGCGACACGTCCTTGACGACCGTGCGCGAGCCGTAGCGTTTCTTCAGGTTGCGGACGACGAGCGAGCTCGTGGTGCCGGCCGGCTGGCGGTTCGGTAGTGCGTTCATTGGCCCGGCGCCCCCTGGATCGTGGTCGACGGCGACAGCTTCGCCGGCGCGCCGTTCAGCGGCGCGGGGCCGCCGTTCTTCGGCGACAGCATCGCGCGCACGCGGCCGTTCGGGTTGCCCGGCGCGGCGACGTCCTTGCCGCCCTTCGCGGTGTAGAAGTCGCGCTGGCCGTCGTACGTGATCACGCTGCCGTGCACGGTATCGGCAATCGTCGACGTGCCCTGCAGGCGGCGCACGGTCGCGGCGGTGGTCAGCGTGGTCAGGTCCTGCTTGCCGTCGTAGTCGATGCGCTCGGCGTCGCCGTCGATGTACTCGTCGAGGCCTTCGCGCTTCTGGCGGAACGTCGCGTGCTTCTTGCCGCTGCCGAACGAGGTGGCGTACTGATAGCCTTCCGGATCCTGGCGCACTTCGACGCGATCGCCCTTGATGACGATCGTGCCCTTCGTGATCACGACGTTGCCGGTGGCGACCGTGACCTGCTTCAGGTCGTCATAGGTCAGGTTGTCTGCCTCGACGTTGATCGGCTTGTTCTGGTCGGCCTTCTCGGCATGGGCGAGCGGCGCCAGCCCGACCAGCGGGAGCGCCACGAGCGCCGCGGCAAGCGCGGCGCGGACGGCGCGCGCAGCGCCGCCGGAAATCTGTCGAGGGAACGGTTCGTTCATGCAGTCACGTGAGGGAAGCGTCACTTGGGTTGACCTTTCGAGCCGCCGGACGTGTCCGCCGCGGCGATCGTGCCGCGCACGTTGCCGTAAAGCTCGATGACCCGGGTGACGTTGTTGTACTTCATGCCGTCGGTCGCATTGACGAGCGACAGGCCGCGCTGAAGTTTAACCGGCTTTTCGGTCTGGATCACATCGTCATTGACGAAGATCCGGAAATGCTGGGAATCGGCCTGCATCTGCGGATCGCCGCCGCCGGCCGCGCGCAGGATGCGCGCGTCGTCGTACAAGTCGACGATCGACACGTCGCCGTTGACGGTGCCGCGCTTCGCGGTGGTCGTCACGACCGGCTTGCCGGGCTGGAACGCGCGCATGGCCGGATCGGCCAGGTCGCTGCTTTCCGTGTCTTCGTAATGGATCAGCTTCGCGGCCGTCAGCCGGTACTGGGTCGCGCCGGACTGGTCGAGCTCGGTGACCGAGAAGTTGTCGGCGAAATAGTCGGGCGTATGGCGCTTCGGCTGCACGGTGCCTTCGCCGGGCGGCGGCAGCGTGGCCTGCAGCAGCCACCAGGTGATGCCCGCGAGCGCGGCGACCGCGACGAGCGGCAGCAACTGGGTCCAGCGGAAATGCTTGTTCATCCGTCAGGCTCCGCAGGCGGCCGCGAGCAGCGCGTCGTAGCGGCGCTGCGCGCGCAGGATCGCGTCGCAGACTTCGCGTACGGCGCCGTGGCCGCCGCGGGCCTCGGCCACCCAGTGCGCGCGGGCGATCACCTCGGGGTGCGCATTCGCGGGGGCGGTCGCGAAGCCGCAGCGCAGCATCACGGGCAGGTCGGGCCAGTCGTCGCCCATGTAGCCGCACTGGTCGGCGGTGAGGCCGAGCGACGCGATCAGGTCGGCGAACACGGTGAGCTTGTTCTCGACGCCCTGGAACAGGTGCGCGATCTTCATTTCCTTCGCGCGCGCCGCGACGATTTCCGAGCGGCGGCCCGTGATGATCGCGGTTGCGATGCCGGCTTCGCCGAGCAGCTTCACGCCGTGGCCGTCGAGCGAATTGAACGACTTCATCGTGTCGCCGGCTGCGGTAAACAGCAGGCCGCCGTCGGTCAGCACGCCGTCGACGTCGAAAATCATCAGCTTCACGCGGCTCGCGCGTTCGGCCGCAGTCAGCGCTGCGCTCATCAGATCACCTTCTTCGAAAACAGGTCGTGCATGTTCAGCGCGCCGATCAGCGCGCCGTTGGCATCGACCACCAGCATCTGGTTGATCCGGTGGCGCTCCATCAGTTCCACGGCTTCGACCGCCAGGTGATCCGGCGCGATCGTGCGCGGGTCGCGCGTCATCACGTCGGTGATCGGCAACGCGCGGAAGTCGCCGTCGCGCGCCAGCACGCGGCGCAGGTCGCCGTCCGTGAAGATGCCGGCGACCTTGCCGTCGGCGTCGACCACGGCGGTCATGCCGAGGCGCTTCGCGGTGATCTGGAACAGCGCGTCCGACAGCGTCGCGTCGAGCCCGACGTACGGGACGTCGTCGCCCGAGCGCATCACGTCGCGCACGTAGGTGAGCAGGCGCCGGCCGAGTGCGCCGCCCGGGTGCGAGCGCGCGAAATCTTCCGACCCGAAGCCGCGCGCGTCCAGCACGGCAACGGCGAGCGCGTCGCCGAGCGCGAGCGCGGCGGTCGTGCTCGCGGTGGGCGCGAGGTTCAGCGGGCAGGCCTCCTTCGAGACCGCGGCGTTCAGGTTCACGTCGGCGAGCGTGCCGAGGCTCGATTCCGCGCGGCCCGTGATCGCGATCAGCTTCGCGCCGATCCGCTTCACGAGCGGCAGGATCGCGACGAGTTCTTCGGATTCGCCGGAATAGGAGATGCCGATGAAGACGTCGTCGGAGGTGACCATCCCGAGGTCGCCGTGGCTGGCCTCGGCAGGGTGGACGAAGAAGGCCGGCGTGCCGGTGCTGGCCAGCGTGGCCGCGATCTTGCGGGCGATATGCCCCGATTTGCCGATACCGGACACCACCACGCGGCCGCGACAGCCGAGCAGCAGCGCGACGGCCTGGACGAAGCCGCCGTCGAGCTGGTCGCGCAGCGCGCGCACGGCGTCCGCCTCGATGTCGAGCACGTCGCGGGCGAGCGCGAGCGCCCGATCATCATTGATTTTCGCTATCATGCGCGGAGTATAGCAAAGGCGTTTGTTCGCCGCGCCGGGCCTTCGGACTCGTCCGAGGTCGCCCGACCACCGCCACCACCCGCGCCCGCATTGCCGTGGCCCCGACGAACGAGGACGCTTCGCCTGTGATTTCCCCGCTCGAAATGACCCTGCTGCTGCTGCTGGCCTCAGTGGTGGGCGTCGTCGTATTCCGCTCGTTGAACCTGCCGCCGATGCTCGGCTACCTGACCGTCGGCATCCTGGTCGGCCCGCATGCGTTCGGCATCGCGGCGGATCTGGAACGGGCCGAGCATCTCGCGGAATTCGGCGTGGTGTTCCTGATGTTTTCGATCGGCCTCGAATTCTCGCTGGCGAAGCTGAGGGCGATGCAGCGGCTCGTGTTCGGGCTCGGGTTGCTGCAGGTCGTCGCGACGCTCGTGCTCGCGCTCGTGCTCGGCATGCTGTTCGAGCACTGGGTACACATCACGTGGCAGGGCAGTATCGCGCTCGGCGGCGCGCTCGCGATGTCGTCGACGGCGATCGTGTCGAAGATGCTCGCCGAGCGGCTCGAGATCGAGACCGAGCACGGCCGCAACATCTTCGGCGTGCTGCTGTTCCAGGATCTCGCGGTGGTGCCGCTGCTGATCGTGATCGCCGCGTTCGGCGCCGAATCGTCGAAGGACCTCGCGATCACGCTCGGCTTCGCGGCCGTCAAGATCGTGATCGCGCTCACGCTGCTGCTGGTCATCGGCCAGCGCTTCATGACGCGCTGGCTCAACGTCGTCGCGCGGCGCCGCTCGCAGGAGCTGTTCGTGCTGAACCTGCTGCTCGTCACGCTCGGCGCCGCGTTCATCACCGACAAGTTCGGCCTGTCGCTCGCGCTCGGCGCGTTCATCGCGGGGATGCTGATCTCCGAGACGCCGTTCCGCCATCAGGTGGAGGAGGACATCAAGCCGTTCCGCGACGTGCTGCTCGGCCTGTTCTTCGTGACCACGGGGATGCTGCTCGACCCGCGCGTGATCTGGGAGCACCCGTTCCTCGTGCTCGCGTTCTTCGTCGGGCAGATCCTGTTCAAGGGGACGATGATCGCCGGGCTCGCGCGGCTGTTCGGCGCGACGCCGGGCGTCGCGATGCGAACCGGCATCGGCCTCGCGCAGGCCGGCGAATTCGGCTTCGTGCTGTTGAACCTGATCCTCGACCGCCATCTCGTCGATGCGACGCTGCTGCAGGCGATCCTCGCGTCGATGCTGCTGTCGATGCTCGCCGCGCCGTTCCTGATCCAGAACGCCGACCGGATCGTGATGCGGCTGTCGTCGACCGAATGGATGCAGCAGTCGCTGCAGATGACGCGGATCGCGACGCAGAGCCTCAAGCAGCGCGGCCACGTGATCATCTGCGGCTACGGCCGCGCGGGCCAGAACCTGGCGCGGATGCTCGAACAGGAAGGCATTTCGTACGTCGCGCTCGACCTCGACCCCGATCGCGTCAGCGCGGCCGGCGCGGCCGGCGAATCGGTCGTGTTCGGCGACGCGGCGCGCCGCGAGTCGCTGCTCGCGGCCGGTATCCACCGCGCGGCGGCGGTCGCGATCACCTATGCGAACACGCCGTCCGCGCTGCGCGTGCTGCATCACGTGCACGAACTCGAGCCGACGCTGCCCGCGATCGTGCGTACCGTCGACGATGCCGATCTCGAGAAGCTGCTCGCGGCCGGCGCGACCGAGGTGATTCCCGAGATCGTCGAGGGCAGCCTGATGCTCGCGTCGCACACGCTGGTGCTGGTCGGCGTGCCGATGCGCAAGGTCGTGCGGCGCGTCGAGGAGATGCGCGACGAACGCTACAGCCTGCTGCGCGGCTATTTCCGCGGGGCGGACGATGCGGACGACGACGACCACGAGCAGGTGCGGCTACAATCGGTGCCGGTCGATGCGCGCGCGGACGCGGTCGGGCGTTCGCTGGAAGAACTGGGGCTGTATGCGCTCGGGTTGGAAGTCACGGCGATTCGCCGGCACGGCATCCGCGGCGTCGAACCCGATCCGCAGACCAAGCTGCGCGCGAGCGACATCGTCGTGCTGCGCGGGCTGCCCGAGGCGCTCGCGCTCGCGGAGGAGCGGCTGTCGCGCCATCGGCGCGATCCGCCGGCCGCAGTCGCCTGAGCCCGTGCTCGGATTGATAACCTGACCCGTATTTACTCGAAACGGTGCCCGATCTTCGCGCACCGTTTTTTTCGGAGAGTTTCATGCCGCATTCGTCGTCGGGCGCACCGCTCGATCCGGTCGCCTTCATCCACAGCCAGATCCGCACGGTGCCGGACTGGCCGCAGCCGGGCGTGATGTTCCGCGACATTACGACGCTGCTGCAGAGCCCGAAGGCGCTGCGCATCCTCGTCGACCTGTTCGTCGAACGCTATGTCGATGCGAAGCTCGACTATGTCGCGGGCCTCGACGCGCGCGGCTTCATCATCGCGCCGATCGTCGCATACGAACTGAGCGTCGGCTTCGTGCCGATCCGCAAGGTCGGCAAGCTGCCGTACAAGACGCGCTCGGAATCGTACGACCTCGAATACGGCAGCGCGACGGTCGAGATCCATGAAGATGCGTGCCGCCCCGGCGACCGCGTGATCATCATGGACGACCTGATCGCGACCGGCGGCACGATGATGGCGGGGCGCAACCTGTTGCAGCGGCTCGGCGCGGAAGTGGTCGAAGGCGCGGCGATCATCGACCTGCCCGATCTCGGCGGCTCGGCGCTGCTGCGCAACGCGGGACTGCCGGTTTATACCGTCACCGAATTCGCCGGCCACTGAACGCCGGCCGGCCTGAATCCACCTGAGTTCACGTTAGCAGCGAGGTCACGATGCCCAACTTCATGCTGTTTCTCGCCACGTCGATCGCGATCACGTTCGCGCCGGGTCCCGACAACCTGCAGGTGCTCGCACGCGGTATCTCGCAGGGCCGCGCGGCCGGCTTCGTCGCCGCGCTCGGCTTCACCGCCGGGATCCTGTTCCACACGACGCTCGCGGCGCTCGGCGTCGCGGCCGTGCTGCGTTCGTCGCCGGTCGCGTTCGAGATCCTGAAGCTCGCGGGCGCCGCGTACCTCGTGTGGATCGGCATCAAGGCGCTGCGCAGCCAGGGCCTCGCGAATGCACACGAGCGCCCGCCGCAGCCGCTCGGCACGATCTTCCGGCAGAGCGTGATCGGCAACCTGATGAACCCGAAGGTCACGCTGTTCTTCGTCGTGTTCCTGCCGCAGTTCGTCGATCCGCACGGCGGGCAGAGCGTGACGCTGCAGATGTTCGAACTCGGCGCGCTGTTCATGCTGCAGACGGCCGCGATCTTTTCGCTGTTCGGCGTCGGCGCGGGCATGATCGGCGCGTGGCTGAAGCGCCGCCCGAAGGCCGGTGTGTGGCTCGACCGGATCGCCGGCGCGACGTTCATCGCGATCGGCATCCGCGTGGCGCTGAAGGACTGATAGACGATGACGTTTCCGTGCATTGCGGCCGCGCGCCGCTTCGATCCGGCCGCGCACCTGCGTTTCGAGATCGCCGGCCAGGCGGTCGGCTGGGTGCGTCGCCAGGACGTCGCGATGCTTGCCCGCTGGCCCGACGTGTTCGAGCTGACCGACGAGCGCGTCGTGCTGTCGGCGCGCTACGGCTCGGTCGATGCGCGCAGCATGGCGCTGGCGAGCGCGATCGGCGCGCTCGCGGCCGAAGGCGCGATTCCCGGCTGGCGCGACGAGATCTACGCGATCCGCAACCGCTTCGACGATCCGCCGCTCGCGTACATCGAGCGCGCCGCGTCGCGCTTCTTCGGCACACAGACTTACGCGGTGCATCTGAACGGCATCGTAGAATATGCGGTTGCACCGGGCGAGCCGTCTGCCGCGGCCGTCCCTCAGATGTGGCTCGGCCGCCGCAGCGAGACCAAGGCGACCGACCCCGGCATGCTCGACAACGTCGTTGCCGGTGGCATCGGCTGGGGCCTGGGCGTTCACGAGACGCTCGCGAAGGAATGCTGGGAAGAAGCCGGCATTCCGGCCGAACTGGCCGCGCGCGCGATCGCGGGCCGCGCGGTGCAGGTGCTGTGCTCGCTGCCGGAAGGCACGCAGTCCGAACTGATCTTCGTGTACGACCTGCCGTTGCCGCGCGACTTCGCGCCGCGCAACCAGGACGGCGAAGTGGCCGAGCACCTGCTGGCCGGTGTGCCCGAGGTGATCGGCTGGCTGCGCGCCGGCCGCGCGACGATGGATGCGAGCCTCGCGACGCTCGACACGCTGCTGCGCCATCGCTGGATTCCGGCGGCCGACGCGGCGGGTATCGACGCACTGTTCGCACCGGCCGCGTGACGCGTGCCGCGTACGCAGCCTGGCGGCGCGAACGGGCAATTTGACGAATACGGAAACGAAGGGAGTAGCGGTCATGCCGACCGATCACAGCTTTATCTTGAAACTGTCGTGCCCCGACCGGCACGGCATCGTCCATGCGGTCTCGGGCTTCCTGTTCGAGCGCAGCAACAACATCCTCGATTCGGCGCAGTTCGGCGACAGCCGCACCAGCGAATTCTTCATGCGCGTGCACTTCGAGCAGGACGGCGGCGGCGCGGATGCCGCCACGGCGCTCGACACGCTGCGCCGGGAGTTCGCCCCGCTCGCGGAGCAGTTCTCGATGCGCTGGGAAATGCACGACGCGGCCGTGAAGCCGCGCGTCGTGATCATGGTGTCGAAGATCGGCCATTGCCTGAACGACCTGCTGTTCCGCTATCGCACCGGCCAGCTGCCGATCGAGATCCCGGCGATCGTGTCGAACCACAAGGAGTTCTACCAGCTCGCCGCGAGCTACAACATCCCGTTCCATCACTTCCCGCTGATCGGCGGCTCGTCCGACGCCGCGAAGGCCGCGCAGGAAGCACGCGTGCTGGAAGTGATCGACGAGCATCGGGCCGATCTCGTCGTGCTCGCGCGCTACATGCAGATCCTGTCGCCGAACATGTGCCAGCAGCTCGCCGGCCGCGCGATCAACATCCACCATTCGTTCCTGCCGAGCTTCAAGGGCGCGAAGCCTTACTACCAGGCGTTCGATCGCGGCGTGAAGCTGATCGGTGCGACCGCGCACTACGTGACGACCGATCTCGACGAAGGCCCGATCATCGAGCAGGAAGTCGAGCGCGTCGATCACAGCATGACGCCCGACCAGCTGACCGCGATCGGCCGCGACGTCGAATGCGTGACGCTTGCGCGTGCGGTGAAGTGGCACGTCGAGCACCGGATCGTGCTGAACGGGACGAAGACGGTCGTGTTCCGCTGATTCGTCGGGCGCTGGACAGCCGGCTGCGGGATGGCCGGCCCAGGATCACCGGCTGCCGGCCGGCCGGCCCCCGGATCGCCGGCCCCCACAAACAAAAACGCCGTGCCCTTCACGGGGCGCGGCGTTTTTTTATCGCTTCTGATGCGCGGGCTGTTTCAGATCAGCCGCAGTAGGTACAGCTCGCGCTTCAGGTACGCATAGAAGATCGGCGCGGCGATCACGCCCGGCAGCCCGAACGCGGCTTCCATGATCAGCATCGCGAGCAGCAGCTCCCACGCGCGCGACTCGATCTGGCCGCCGATGATCTTCGCGTTCAGGAAGTATTCGAGCTTGTGGATGATGATGAGGAACGCCAGCGATGCGATCGCGGTGCCCATGCTGACCGACAGCGACACGGCGACGATCAGCGTGTTCGAGATCAGGTTGCCGATCACGGGCAGCAGGCCGACGATGAACGTGACGAGCACGAGCGTTTTCGACAGCGGCAGCCGCTGGTGGAAGATCGGCAGGGCGACGAGCAGGTAGATGCCGGTGAACACCGCGTTGATCGCCGAGATCTTGATCTGCGCGAACACGATCCGGCGGAAGGCGTCGGCGAAGCGCGACACGCGCGTGACGAGCGCGGTGGACAGCGGCCGGCGCACCTTGCCGTGCTCGACGCCGATCGCGATCATCGCGCCGATGATCATGCCGAACAGCACGTGGCCGAAGCCGCGCGCGACGCTCTTGCCGCTTTGCTGGAGCTGGTCCATGTGCGAGTGCATCAGCACGGCCGCCTTGGTCTTCATCTGCTCGACGTCGACGGGCAGCAGGTTCGCGATCCAGGCCGGGGTGCGGGCGCGGGTCTGCTCGACGATCTGCATCAACTGGTCGAGCAGGCTTTGCAGGTTCGGTACCGTGCGCTCGAAGTGCTCGATGATGCCGATCGTCAGGCCCGTCAGCCCGCCGACGATCACGATCGCCAGCAGCACGACGGCGACCCAGCGCGCGCGCATGCTCGTGGTGTGACGCTCGATGACGGGTGCGATCGTGTGGATCAGCTGGTACACGAGCAGGCCGGCCAGCAGCCCGCCGAGCAGCTTGAGCTCGATCACGAGCCACATGGCGACGATCGCGAACGCATAGCTGCCGATCTCGAGTGCCGACAGCTTCGGCAGGCTGAAATCGCTCGTCAGCCGCACGCTGCGCAGGTGCGGTTCGCGATTCTGCGCATCGCGAGACGAGTCGGGTTGCTTCTCCATCGTGGATTCCTGTCGTTCGTGTGTCATGCCGCGGAATGCGCGGCAGAGCCGTGTTCGCCCGGCGCCGCACCGGATTGGTGCGTACGGCGAACCTTACGACCGTAAAGTATAGCCGCCATTATGGTCCGCAACGGGGCCGTTTGGCGCATGGTGTAAACGCAGAAGGGAAAACGAGAAGGGGCCGGATTCGCGGTGCGGAAGGGCGCGCGCGGCCGGGCGGCCGCGCGCGGGAGGGGAGGCAGGCGGGCGCGTCAGCCTGCCGCGACCTTGCGGGTCGTGCGCTTGAGCAGCGGCGCGAGGTACTTGCCGGTAAAGCTCGCCTTCGTCTTCGCGACATGCTCGGGCGTGCCCTGAGCGATGATCTGGCCGCCGCCGGCACCGCCTTCGGGGCCGAGGTCGATCACCCAGTCGGCCGTCTTGATCACGTCGAGGTTGTGCTCGATGATCACGACCGTGTTGCCCTGGTCGCGCAGCCGGTGGATCACCTCGAGCAGCAGCGCGATGTCGTGGAAGTGCAGGCCGGTGGTCGGCTCGTCGAGGATGTACAGCGTGCGGCCGGTGTCGCGCTTGGAGAGTTCGAGCGACAGCTTCACGCGCTGCGCCTCGCCGCCCGACAGCGTCGTGGCCGACTGGCCGAGGCGGATGTAGCCGAGGCCGACGTCGAGCAGCGTTTTCAGCTTGCGGGCGATGACCGGCACCGCGCTGAAGAACTCGTACGCTTGCTCGACGGTCATGTCGAGCACTTCGCTGATGTTCTTGCCCTTGTACTGCACTTCGAGCGTTTCGCGGTTGTAGCGCTTGCCGTGGCACACGTCGCACGGCACGTAGACGTCCGGCAGGAAGTGCATTTCCACCTTCAGCACGCCATCGCCCTGGCACGACTCGCAGCGGCCGCCCTTCACGTTGAACGAGAACCGGCCCGGATCGTAGCCGCGCTCCTTCGAGGTCGGCACGCCCGAGAACAGCTCGCGGATCGGCGTGAACAGGCCCGTATAGGTGGCCGGGTTCGAGCGCGGCGTACGGCCGATCGGCGACTGGTCGACGTTGATCACCTTGTCGAAGTGTTCGAGACCCTCGATTGCCTCGTGCGCCGCCGGCTCGGCCGACGACCCGTACAGGTGGCGCGCGACCGCGTGGTACAGCGTGTCGTTGATCAGCGTCGACTTGCCGGAGCCCGACACGCCGGTGATGCAGGTCAGCAGGCCGACCGGCAGCTCGAGATCGACGTGCTTCAGGTTGTTGCCGTGCGCGTCGAGGATGCGCAGCATCCGCTCGGGATCGGGGGCCATCCGCTCGTCCGGATACTCGATCGTGCGCTTGCCGACCAGGTACTGGCCGGTGAGCGACTGCGGGTTCGACTGCACCTGCTTCGGCGTGCCTTCGGCGACCACCACGCCGCCGTGCTCGCCGGCGCCCGGGCCCATGTCGACGACGTAGTCGGCCGTGCGGATCATGTCCTCGTCGTGCTCGACGACGATCACCGAGTTGCCGAGGTCGCGCAGGTGCTTGAGCGTCGAGATCAGGCGGTCGTTGTCGCGCTGGTGCAGGCCGATCGACGGCTCGTCGAGCACGTACATCACGCCCGTGAGGCCCGAGCCGATCTGCGACGCGAGCCGGATGCGTTGCGCCTCGCCACCCGACAGGGTTTCGGCGCTGCGCTCGAGCGACAGGTAGTCGAGGCCGACGTTGTTCAGGAAGGTGAGGCGCGCGACGATTTCCTTGATCACCTTGTCGGCGATCTCGCGCTTCGCGCCGTCGAGCGTCAGGCCGTCGAAATAGCCGAGCGCGTCGCGCAGCGGCCAGCCGCTGATTTCAAAGATGCCGCGCGCGTAGTCGCCCGTGCCGATCCGCACGTGGCGCGCTTCGCGGCGCAGGCGCGTGCCGTCGCACGACGGGCACGGCTGGTTGTTCTGGTACTTCGACAGCTCTTCGCGCACCGCGACCGAATCGGTCTCGCGGTAGCGGCGCTCGAGGTTCGGGATGATCCCTTCGAACACGTGCTCGCGGATCGTCGTGCGGCCGCGCTCGTTGATGTACGAGAACGGGATCGTCTGCTTGCCCGAGCCGAACAGCAGCACCTTCCGGATTTTTTCCGGGAGATCCTCGAACGCGGCGTCGATGTCGAATTCGTAGAACGCCGCGAGACTCTGCAGCATCTGGAAGTAGAACTGGTTGCGGCGGTCCCAGCCTTTCACGGCGCCGGCGGCGAGCGACAGCGACGGGTGCGCGACGACCCGCTTCGGGTCGAAGAACGTGATCTGGCCGAGGCCGTCGCATTCCGGGCACGCGCCCATCGGGTTGTTGAACGAGAACAGGCGCGGCTCGAGCTCCTGCAGCGAGTACGAGCAGATCGGGCACGCGAACTTCGAGCTGAACAGGTGCTCGTGGTCGGTGTCCATCTCGAGCGCGATCGCGCGGCCGTCGGCGAGGCGCAGCGCCGTCTCGAACGATTCGGCGAGGCGCTGCTTCATGTCCGGGCGCACCTTGAGACGATCGACGACGACATCGATCGTGTGCTTGTCGTTCTTCTTGAGCTTCGGCAGCGACTCGACCTCGTAGATCTTCGCGACGCCTTCGTTCGCGGCGCCGCCGCCCGAGCGCACGCGAAAACGCACGAAACCCTGCGCCTGCATGTCCTCGAACAGCTCGGCGTGCTCGCCCTTGCGGTTCGCGACGACGGGCGCGAGGATCATCAGCTTGGTTTCCTCGGGCAGCGCCAGCGCGGCGTCGACCATCTGCGACACGCTCTGGGCTTCCAGCGGGATGTCGTGGTCGGGGCAGTACGGCGTGCCGACACGTGCGTACAAAAGTCGCAGGTAGTCGTGGATTTCCGTGACCGTGCCGACGGTCGAACGCGGGTTGTGGGACGTCGCCTTCTGCTCGATCGAGATCGCGGGCGACAGGCCTTCGATCAGGTCGACGTCGGGTTTCTCCATCAGTTGCAGGAACTGGCGGGCATACGCAGACAGGCTTTCGACGTAGCGGCGCTGGCCTTCGGCATAAAGGGTGTCGAACGCGAGCGACGACTTGCCCGACCCGGACAACCCGGTAATCACGACCAGCTTGTGGCGCGGCAGGTCGAGATTGACGTTTTTCAGGTTGTGGGTTCGTGCCCCACGGATACGGATCTGTTCCATGAACCTGGCGAAAATGGAGGGAACCAAACCTGCTACTATAACGGCTTTTCGAGGCCGTCGTTTGGGGCCCCCAGCCTTAGCAGCAGGTGGCAGCAAGGTGGCACCTGCGCCGGGAAAGCGGCCGCGCCGCGTGGTTCCGGGTGGCCTGCGGGCTGCCTGAATCCTGCCCCGACGTGTCGCCCGCCAAGCCCCCGGGCCGCTGGTCCTGATCTTCCGCCGCCCGGTGTCGGGCGGACATTCCGATCATTCGAAATTCATTCCCGATGTCCAATCCGTCTGCCACGTCTTCCCGCATGACCGCGCCCGAATTGCGCGCGACCACGTCGCTCGCGGCGATCTTCGCGCTACGCATGCTCGGCCTGTTCATGATCATGCCGGTGTTCTCGGTCTACGCGAAAACCATCCCGGGCGGCGACAACGTGCTGCTCGTCGGCATCGCGCTCGGGGCCTACGGCGTCACGCAGTCGCTGTTCTACATCTTCTACGGCTGGGCGTCCGACAAGTTCGGCCGCAAGCCGGTGATCGCCACGGGCCTCGTGATCTTCGCGATCGGCAGCTTCGTCGCCGCGTCCGCGCACGACATCACGTGGATCATCGTCGGCCGGGTGATCCAGGGGATGGGCGCGGTGTCGTCCGCGGTGCTCGCGTTCATCGCCGACCTGACCTCCGAGCAGAACCGCACGAAGGCGATGGCGATGGTCGGCGGGTCGATCGGCGTGTCGTTCGCGGTCGCGATCGTCGGCGCGCCGATCGTGTTCCACTGGGTCGGGATGAGCGGGTTGTTCGCGATCGTCGGCGTGCTGTCGATCCTCGCGATCGGCGTGGTGCTGTGGATCGTGCCCGACGCGGCGAAGCCCGTGCACGTGCCGGCGCCGTTCGCCGAGGTGCTGCACAACGTCGAACTGCTGCGCCTGAACTTCGGCGTGCTGGTGCTGCATGCGACGCAGACGGCGCTGTTCCTCGTCGTGCCGCGCCTGCTGGTCGATGGCGGCCTGCCGGTCGCCTCGCACTGGAAGGTCTACCTGCCGGTGATGGGGCTCGCATTCGTGATGATGGTCCCGGCGATCATCGTCGCGGAAAAACGGGGCAAGATGAAGCCGGTGCTGCTCGGCGGCATCCTGGCTATCCTGATCGGCCAATTGTTGTTGGGCAGCGCGCCGCATACCATCCTGATTGTGGCGGCGGTTCTCTTCGTGTACTTCCTGGGTTTCAACATCCTGGAAGCGTCGCAGCCGTCGCTCGTGTCGAAGCTCGCACCCGGCTCGCGCAAGGGCGCGGCCACGGGCGTCTACAACACCACGCAGTCGATCGGGCTCGCGCTCGGCGGCATCGTGGGCGGCTGGCTGCTGAAGCACGGGGGCGCCAATACGGTGTTCTACACCTGCTCAGGGCTCGTTGCCGCGTGGCTTATAATCGCGGCCAGCATGAAAGCGCCGCCGCGCAAGGCCTGAACTTACTTCGGGCAGGCACCGGCGGCGTTCGCCGGCTTGCCCGGCGGGCCGCACCGACAGCATGCGCGGGCGGCCCGGCATCGAATTTACTGGAGAAACACATGGCATCCGTCAACAAGGTCATCCTCGTCGGCAATCTCGGCGCCGATCCTGAAGTCCGTTACCTGCCGAGCGGCGACGCGGTTGCGAACATCCGTCTTGCGACGACCGACCGTTACAAGGACAAGGCGAGCGGCGATTTCAAGGAAATGACCGAGTGGCATCGCGTCGCGTTCTTCGGCCGTCTGGCGGAAATCGTCAGCGAATACCTGAAGAAGGGTTCGTCGGTCTATATCGAAGGCCGCATCCGCACGCGCAAGTGGCAGGGTCAGGACGGCCAGGATCGCTACTCGACCGAAATCGTCGCGGATCAGATGCAGATGCTCGGCGGCCGCGGTGCGGGCGGCGGCGGCGGTGGCGGTGACGAAGGCGGTTACGGCGGCGGCTACGGTGGTGGTGGAGGAGGAAGTGGAGAGAAGAGGGAGCGCGGCGGTGGCGGCGGCGGTCGTGCCGGCGGCGCACCGCGTGGCGGTGCAGGCGGCGGCGCGCAGAGCCGTCCGAGCGCACCGGCAGGCGGCGGCTTCGACGAGATGGACGACGATATCCCGTTCTGATCGGCAAGCCGGCATCCAGCATCACGATGGGCCCGAATGTCCGAGTCAAGCCAGCTGCTTGGCCCGGGTCTTCGGGCCTTGTTTCGTTTACGTCGATGTTTCTTGCGCGCCAGGCAAACCGTGGCTGACGAACTCCCCGACCTCATCGCTCCGCATCTCGACGTGCTGTTTTGCGGGATCAACCCGGGCCTGACCGCGGCCGCGGCCGGGCATCACTTCGCGGGGAGAAACAACCGCTTCTGGCGCGTGATCCATCTCGCGGGCTTCACGCCGGCGGAAATTTCGCCGCAGGACGATCGCGCGATTCTTCAATATGGCTGCGGCCTGACGGCGGTGGTGAAGCGGCCAACCGCGAGTGCCGACCAGCTTTCCCGTGCGGAATTCATCGCCGCGGCTGCCGAGTTCGAGCACAAGGTGGCGCGCTATGGGCCGCGCTTCGTCGCTTTTCTCGGCAAGGCCGCATACTCGGCGCTTTCCGGGCAGCGAGAAATCGAGTGGGGATTGCAGCCGGCCCGGATGCAGGGATCGAGCGTCTGGGTGCTGCCCAATCCGAGTGGGCGAAACCTCGCGTTCAATCTCGACGACCTGGTCGACGCGTACCGTCAGCTTCGTCTGCAGGCGAAGTCCGTTGCCGGTCTTCAACCGGAGGGGCGGGATGCGGCGCAGTGACCCCGCGCCCCGGTGGCCGGGCACCGTGCTGCCGCGCGCGTTCTTCGACCGCGTGGCTACCGACGTCGCGCCGCAACTGCTGAACAAGATCCTCGCGGCAGCGGACGGCCGGGCCGGGCGGATCGTCGAAGTGGAAGCCTATGTCGGCGCAATCGACCCGGCCGCGCATACCTACCACGGCAAGACGCCGCGCAATGCGACGATGTTCGGGCCGCCGGGCCACCTGTACGTCTATTTCACCTATGGCATGCACTGGTGCTGCAACTGCGTGTGCGGCCCCGATGGCACAGGAACGGGTGTGCTGATCCGTGCGCTCGAGCCGCTGCATGGGCTCGAACGGATGCGTGCGGCACGGCCGCCGCAGACGCGCGATCGCGATCTGTGCCGCGGGCCGGCCCGGCTGACGCAGGCGATGGGCATCGGCGGCGCGCAGGACGGCATCGATCTGGTGCGCGCCCGTCACGGCTTCGAGATCGTCGACGACGGCACGGCGCCGCCCGAACATCCGTTGAGCGGGCCACGCATCGGCATCCGCGTCGGCCAGGACTTCCCGTGGCGATGGCGCGTGCCGGGCAACCGCCATGTATCGGGGCCGTGCGTCTGATTCGCGGCTAGCTGTGAAGCTTCAATAGGTTGTATCGATGGTTCATCCGGACTGAGTCTGGGAGACTGGAAGTCGCCAAACACCCAACCTTCCAGGAACCCAGCCGGATGAACACCCATAAGAATGCCCGAC